>CBFIGT010000006.1:0-301 GCA_965662175.1 Arcobacter sp.
AGATGCGCAAATGAGTGAAATGTCAAAAAACAGTATAATGTTTCAAGCTTTACAATCATCAATAAAAAAAGATTCAACACTATTTAGATCTATTATAGATGCATCTTCTAAAAATTAATTAGGATAAATAATATATGGACCAACTTTTAAAGTTTATTAATAATTTAAACTCTGCACAAAGAGCAGTTATAATAGGAGGTTTCTCTCTGCTTTTAATCTTTTTGCTTGGTTTATTGATTTATTCTAATATGAGAGCACAAGATACAAAATTAAACTATACAATTGCTACTAATCTTACAAA
>CBFIGT010000006.1:311-46810 GCA_965662175.1 Arcobacter sp.
CTGCAGGTATTGAATTCTCAGTAATTGGAAGTGGAAACTCTTTAACTTTAAAAACTTCAAAAGATTTTATAAATATTGCAAAAATAAAATTAGTTACAAGTGATGCTTCAACTTCACAACATGTAGGTTGGGAGATATTTGAAAAATCATCTTTAGGAACAACAAACTTTGAAAATAAAGTTAAATATTTAAGAGCATTAGAGGGTGAACTATCTCGTTCTTTAGAGTCTTTAACTGGTGTTATGAGAGCTAGTGTAAAAATTGGAATACCAAAAGAGACTATTTTTACAGAGAGAAAAACACCACCAACAGCATCAGCTGTATTAACACTAAAACCAGGTGTGTTTTTAACTCAAAAACAAATTGATGGAATTAAAAATTTTATTTCATCTGCAATACCAAATTTGACAAATGATAATATAAAATTAATTGACCAAGATGGAACAATCTTAGAGCAATCTAAAGATGATATAGATAATCAAAACTCAATAACTCAAAATAAATATAAAATGAAAGTTGAAAAAGATTATGAAAGAAAGATTATTGATTTACTTGAGCCTTTTGTAGGAAAAGGTAGAGTAATTGCTAGGGTTTCTTTAGATTTAAATTTTGCTAAAAAACATACAAAAGAGGAGATTTTTGAACCTGAGGGAACTATTAGGAGTCAACAAACTACTGAAAATGTATCTTCATCAATAGGAAAAACAAATCAAAATGGTGGAGTACCTGGTGTTCAAAGTAATATTGAAGACCCAACTGCTGGAAATAATGATGGCTCAACATCTTCAAATAATGAAGCATCTAAAAATATTATAAATTATGAAATATCTAAAAAAATAATAGAACATGAAGATAACAACTACTCTACAATTAATAAAGTAACTGCGGCTGTTACCTTTGACTCAGCTGTTTTAGCTAATGTAGATAATCGTGACGAGTTTTTAAACAATATTGTTGAGGTAGTACAAGATACAATTGGATTTGATGATAGAAGAGGCGATAAAATCACTGTTAAAGATTTTAAATTTGTTACATCAACACAAGCTGGAGAAGCTCTAGATGAAAATGGAAATCCAATTGCAGATGAACAAGTTGATACAATTTCTCAAGTAAAATCTTTGATGAATGAGTTTAGTGAGTATTTTCAATATTTAATAGCATTAATTTTACTTTTTGTTTTTTATAGAAAATTTATAGTTAAAAATGAGGTTATTGTTTTAGGAGATGGAACAAGTTTAGATAAAAAAGGTGCAGGAAAAAAATTAAATGAAGATGGTATAGAGATTCCTGGACTAAATGATGATACAAATTTAGAAGATGAGTTTGATGTTAGTAGTGCAAAAGGAAGATTAAAATCAAAAATTAAAAGCCAAATAATGAATAATTTAGAGGGCTTAGATGAAGAGGCTGCTGCTAAATATGAAGTTTTAATTGAAGAGATTGATAAGATTATTAATGAAGAACCAGCTGAAATTGCTAAAATGATAGAGTTATTGTTAGCTGAGGGTAACACAAAATTCAAAGGTAAAAAAGGTAAATAATGTCAACTGTACTAGAAAATGAAGTACTAAAAGGGATGTCAATGCTTAAAAAAGTTGCCATCTTTTGTGTCCTTATAGGAGAAGAAGCAACTGTTAAAATTTTCCAACATTTACCAAGACATATTGTTGAGGATATCTCAACAGCTATTACTCAGTTATCATCAGTTGACCAAGAGACTTCATTAGCTGTTCTTGAAGAGTTTCATTTATATACTAGAACAAAAGGTTTTATTAGTACAGGTGGATATGAGTATGCTAAAGATTTACTATATAAATCTTTGGGTAAAAGTGAAGCTGATGAAGTTTTAGCAAAACTATCTAAAATGCAACTTGCATCTCAATCTTTTAACTATCTTGATGCAATTAATCCTAAGCAATTATCAGACTTTATTAAAGATGAATCCCCTCAAACTATTGCGGTTATTTTAGCACATATGGATTCAAGCGGTGCAGCTGAGGTATTAAATCAGCTTGAAGAGGATATAAAAGTAAAAGTTACTATGCAAATGGCAACTATAAAAGATGTATCTCCTGATGTTGTTAGAACTATTTCATTAGTATTAGAGAAAAAACTTGAATCACTTTTATCTTCTATTGTTGATGTTGGTGGTGTTAAAGTTGTGGCTGATATGTTAAATAGACTTGGACCAAAATCTCAAGATATATTAAAAAACATCAATGGTGTTGATACAGCACTTGCAACTAAAATTAAAGAGAATATGTTTGTATTTGAAGATTTATTAGCCTTAGATAAAGATGATATAATGAAAGTACTTCAAAATGTTGAGATGGGAGATGTTGCTGTTGCTATGAAAAATGCAACTGAAGAGGATTTAGAAACTGTATTAGGTGCAATGTCACAAAGAGCTGGAGATAGATTTAAAGAGGAGTTTGAAATGCTTAATAAAGTTAAAATTAAAGATATCGAAGCTGCTCAAAGAAAAATGTTAGATGCCGCTCAAAAGTTAATTGAAGAGGGCGTAATTGATAGGGATATGGATAGCTAATGGAAAAAAATAACGTATACTCAAATGCAAAAGTCATAAAAAGTAGAAATGATGTTGAAAATTTCCAATTAGGTACTTTTCTTTCAACAGGTGAAATAAATCAAAATCCACAAATGGAAAAAGTTGCAAAACTTGACCAAAAACAGGTAAATGTTAATGGTGACCAAATCTTAGAGTTATGCCAAAAAACATTAAATGAGGTTAATAATTTAAATAATATTGTAAGTCAATTACAAAATAATGGTGCAATTGCTAAAGATATTGATAAGCAAGTTGTGCAAGCCATAAAAGACCTAAAACATTATGCTGCATTTTTTGAGCAAGCAACCTTTCAAATGGAAACAAAGATTTTAAAAACTTCAATGTCAATTGCTAAAAAAATAATTGGAATTGAAATTGGTGAAAACTCAACAAATATAGCTAGACAAACAATACATAATATTTTAGATAAGATAAAAACAGCCTCAAAAGTTAAAATTCATCTTAATCCAAAAGATTATGAGTTATTAAAAAATGACCTAAACTTAGATTCGCATATTTCACTAGTTGAAGATGCAAATGTAACCGCAGGTGGGGTTGTTATAGCAAGTGACTTGGGTAATTTTGATGGAAATATTGATGCAAAAGTTAACTCTATGCTTGAGTCTTTAGATACTATAATATAATAAAATTCTACAATTATAAAAATTAGCTTAAAAATATAAAAATAATTTAAAATTCTACATAAATAACTAATTTACACTAATACTAAATTCAATAACTGTGTTATAATCGTTTACTAAACTAGATTAAAGTTGTACTATGGAAATAAGTGAAAGAGTCTATGATTTATTAGTTGATACACAAATTACTGTTGATGTTATGTTGGGCAGTGCTAGTATTAACATAAAAGAGTTTTTGGATTTAGGTGAGGGTGATATTTTATCATTAGATAAAGCAGCAGGTGCTGGTGGTGATATATATGTAAACTCAAGAATCATTGGTACAGGTGATATCATCGTAATTGATGAAAAATTAGCTGTTAGAGTTCAAGATGCAATGGATTCTGATAATGTAGTTCGATATTTTTTCGAAGAAAATTTGATATAAGGATTTATTATGGCAACTGATAATATAGCAATAACAGGTTCTACAGGAGTTGATGGTAACTCATATACAACAGCTGTTAGTAATGATAAATTGACAAATGAAGATTTTTTAAATTTGATGCTTGAAGAGATGAAGATGCAAGATCCAACTTCACCTATGGATTCATCATCTATGTTAAGTTCACAAATGCAAATGTCAAGTATTGAAACAAACTTAGCAACAATTGAGGCTATGACAGCTTTACAAACTTCATTTTCACAAATGGCATTGGCAAGTGCAACTGATGTAATTGGAAGAATTGTTGAAGATGGAACTTATGGACAATCTGGAGAGCCTAAAGGTTATATGGTTAGTTCAGTTGAGATGTCAGATGGTGATATAATTGTTAAAGGTTTTGAAACAATTGGTTATGATAGTGAAAATGACCAATTAATTTATTCTGAAACACAAAGTTCTATTAATTATAATAATATAACTAAAATATACTAAGGTTAAAAAATGATTGGTGCATTATATAACGGATTGTCAGGTGTCAACTCTTCATCTAAAGGTGTTAATGTTACGGCTAATAATATAGCTAATGTTAATACAGTTGGATATAAAGCTGATACTATGGACTTCGCTAGAATGATGTACGATAATTCAACAAGTTTTGGAGCTGTTGGTAATGGTGTGGGAACCATGCAAGTTGAGAAAAATTTTAATCAAGGTGATTTAAAACAAACATCATCTTTTTATGATTTTGCAATTGATGGCAAAGGTTTTTTTGTCGTAAATGACCAGCAAAATGATGATGTTTATTATACAAGAGCTGGTAATTTTCAAAAATCAGTTGATGGTTTTTTGGAAGATAAAAATGGTTTTAATGTTCAAGGAATTCAAACAGATATTACTGAAGCTACTTCAATTAATGGAGATTTAGTTTTTGATGAGAGTTATACAAAATTTATCTCTACAAAAACTATAGCAACTGAAGATTTTACTATTTCTATTAATGCTAGGTCAAATGATTACTCCACAAATGCAACAGACTTGGGTGTATCAGGAGATAATTTTAAAACAAAAGGTACCTTATTAGCAGATATTGATTTACTTATTAATAATTATAATAATAAATTAAGCCAATATGCTTCTGAACCAAATGCTGAATCTGTTGCTTCAAGTAATCAAAAAGTAGAAATAAGTTTTGGCGATTGGGAGAATGATTTATCAACTGATGCTAGTTATATTCAGTTATATGTGGGAAATTCTGTATATAGACAAAATTTTCAAACAGATGCCCTAACAACCATGAATTTATTAGCTGATAAAGTATCTAATTTACCAGGTTTTACTGCATCTTTTGATGAAGCAAATAGTTTACTAACAATTGATAATTTAATTCCAGGTAATAATACACCAATTGACTTACCACTTGGTGATTATACTTCTCCAATAATTACAAGAACAGCTGCAGTTGAGGGTTCGGGTTTAGCAATGGTTAATTCAGCTAGAGATGCTTTAAAAGATAGAATTGCATTAGCAAATGGAGAATTTTTAGAGATTCAAAATACAATACCAGCACCAAATCAAGCAACAGTTACACTTGAAAATTTAGATTTAAAATTAACTACACTGGGATTTTCTGATAATAATGACTCAACTTTTGAGGCAACAGATGATGGTATTTTATTAATAAATCAACTAGGAAATAGTTATATAGTTGGAAGATTAACAAGTGTTTATTTTCCCGATGAGATAAGTTTAGACCCAGCAGGTGGAAATTTATATATGGAGACAAATGAATCGGGTGAACCTAAGAATGCAGATTTAATTACTACAATTCATACAAAGTTTGTTGAAATAAGTAATACAGATTTAGCAGGTGGTTTTACTGATATTTTACGTACTCAAAGAGCATTTGAAGCGAGCTCAAAAGCGATAACCACTTCAGATGATTTTTTAAAAACAGCAATTCAATTAAAAAAATAGTTGTTTTTATATTAGTACTTAATAAAAGTATTAATATATGAACATTTATGTTTATAATTTTATCTAAAAGGATAAATCATGATCGGAGCATTATGGACAGGGATATCAGGACTTTCTTCACAACAAAAAGCCCTAGATAACGAGTCACACAATATCGCGAATGTTAATACAGTAGGTTACAAATCATCAAGAATCTCTTTTGCTGATCAAATGTACCAAGATAGAATCGGTAAAGGTTCTAAAATCTTAGATGCTGAAAAACTATATGTACAAGGTAACCTAAAGGTTACTGGAGTTGCATATGATATGGCTCTTTCAGGAAGCGGTTTTTTTGCTGTTGCTGATAAGAGTTCAACAGGTACATCTGAAACCTATTATACAAGAGCTGGAAATTTTAGAATGGGTGATAATGGAACTTTACAAGATGCAGCTGGTAATGAGGTTCAAGGTTGGACTATGTCTACTTTAACAGATGATGATATTACATCAACTAACCCTAATATTTCAGTATTTACAAGTGCATATGACCAACTTTTATCATCAAAAATTGTAAATCACTCTAATTATGTTGAAACATTTACAGCAAAATCAACTGATTATACAGAGACTGTAAAAGCTGATTCTAGTACAGTATTTTCAGGTTATGGATTAAAAACAGCATCATCAAAAACTCAAGATATAGAAGCTCTTGTTACGAATTATAGTAGTGCATTAAGCTCTTATCAAGATAATCCAGATGGTACATCACAAAGTGCAATTTCTCAAACTACACAAATAAACTTTGCTGGAACTGATTTTAATAAAGAGGGTGACCAAATTTATGTTTACCTTGATGGAAATAAAATCTCACAAAGTTTTGTATCATCACCTGCTAGAGATACATTCACATCATTGGAAGCTAGTCAAATTGATACTTATAAAGCATTAGCTGATAAAATTTCAAAAATTACAGGATTTGTTGCATACAATGTAACAGATGAACAACTTCCGGGTTCTACAAACTCTACAGGTGGTACAATTGATGTATTTGAATCATCTGATTCATTTATAAAATCAACTGCTGATGCTGATGTTTTAAAAGGTATGATTGAGATAAAATCATTAATACCTGGTGAAGAGTTTAAGATTACAGAAGTTGCTGAAGTTTCAGGAAGTGCAACTACTTATGGTGTTTATAATGAAACTTCAAGTGCACAAATTGCTGTTCAAGGTTTAGGACTTGGTGGTTTAGAGAGTGCTAGAGAAGCTTTATCTATGGCAATATCAGGTAACCAAAGAGATGTTTATACAAGTGAAGAATTAAACTTAAATGGTGCTGATGATTATGAAATTTCAATTACTATTTATGATAAAGATACTCAACAAAATGTAACTATTAATCCACCATTAGTAATTACAGATCCAACTTCAATGGATGATGTAGTAAATCAAATTAATGATATAGGTGCTACTTATCAAAATGCTGCAACTAGAGAGTTCTTTGATGAATACTTTACAGCAAAAAATATTAATGGTGCACTTGTAATTGAGACTAATGATATAAATTATGATGTTGAGTATAGTACAGAATTAACAGCATCGCAATCAACATATACTGAAACTTTAGCAGCAACACCTGCAAATGCAACAGTTACTTTTGATGGTACAAGCACTGTTTTAGCAAATGGTCAAACAAGTTTTGTTTTTACTGGAAATACACCTGCTGTTCCAGCAATTACAGTAACAGCACCACAAGATATTGAGTCTTTAGCAACTTCTTTAAATGATGCTTTTGAAACAGGTGATGGAGTAAATGCTTATGATTATTTAGCTGAAGTTATTAATGGTGAACTTGTTATTTCAAGATTAACAGATAGGGATACAGATTTAACTGTTGCTACAAATGCTGCTATTGATGTTAGTTTAGAAAAAGTTGAAGGTGGTTTAGAGAAAAATGCTGAGTATTCAGGAAGAAAAGGTGCTGGTGCTGAGTTTTTAGAGATTGTTAATACTGTTGACCAAACAGCATCTCTTGATTCTTTACAATTAAGACTTGATACTTTAGATATATCAGACTCAGCTTTTGGTGAGTTTACTGTTGATTCTACAGGTCTTATTACTATGAGCCAAGATGGTGCTGAGTTTGCTATTGGACAAGTTGCAATTGCATTATTCAATAATGAAAGAGGTTTAGATCCATCAGGGGATAACTTATTAGCTAAAACTACACAAAGTGGTGAGCCAACTTATAATATCAACAATGATAGAACAGCAAAAATTGAAGCTCAAACATTAGAGTTAAGTACAGCTGATTTAAGTGAAAGTTTAGTAAACTTAATGGTATTTCAAAGAGCTTTTGAAGCAAATGCTAAGTCGATAACAACGTCAGATACGTTGTTAAATACGTTAATTAACTTAAAAAGGTAATAATTAAAATAGGTAATTTTTACCTATTTTATGAGGGTATAATTTGGAAAATTTTTTATTGATTCTTTTTTTAGTAATACTTTTACTATATTATTTTTCTACAATGAATGTTTATAAGTCTTTGTACTCTAAAGTCAATGAAGAGAAAAATATTTTAGAAGAAGAGAAAAATAAATATTCTCAGTTAATGGAGAGATACAATAAACAAGCTATGGTTCAAGATAGTACAATTAAAACAACAGAGAGTACTCTCTCTGTTGCTAGAAATGACTTAAGAGATGCAAAAATAGAAAATACTAATTTAAAACATGAAATAGATAAGTTAAATAAAAGGACTGAAGAATTATACGCTCAAGTTAACACAATGGTGTAGAGGGAGTATCTTATTAAAACTTTAACAAATAAATCAAACTTTTTTCTTATAACTACTATTTTTTTAGTTTTTTCATCACTTAGTTTTGCTGAAGAAAAATCAGAAATTGAGTCACAACCTGAAATAATTTTTAAATACAATAATTTACTTAAAAATGAAAATAAACTAAATAATCAAATTGAGTTTAATAAAGGTGTTTTACTTTTAGAAAAAGGTAATTATTTAGAAGCTATTGAGATACTAAAAGAGACTTCAATGTATCTTCAAATACCCTCATATTTGAATATTGGAATCGCATATTATAAGCTAAACTCTATCCATAATGCACAAATTTATTTAAATAGAATATATAACCATGAAGAATCAATTTATAATAACACTTATTCTTATATGGCTTCATGTTATTATTTATACCTAATTTCAAATAATAAAAAATACCTAAAAAAAATAATTGATATTGCAAAAAATCAAAAAAATCTTAGTGAACATGATAAAAGACTTATTTCAGATACATATATAATTTTAAAAGATTATGAAATGGCATTAAAACTTTTAGAAGATATGGATTTTGCTTCTGATTTAAAAAAAGCCTTACTTTTAATAAAATTAAGAGATTATGAAAAATCTGAAATATTACTACAAAAAGCTTATGAAACAACAATGAACTTAAATACAAAAGATACAATTTTGTGGTTTATGATTTTTAGAGATTTAAAATCAAATAGCTTAGAAAAACTATTTGAACACTTAGATATTTTACAAATAAGAAAATCAAGTTATGAAATAAATAAAAAACTTGAACTGAAAATATTTTTTAATAAAGAAAAATATACTCCAAAAGAGTATTTAAATTTTGTTACAAATTTTGACATAAATAGAAAAATTGATTTTATTTATTATTATGCTCCATTTATTTTCTCTGATAATGATGAAATAATTTATGACTCCACAAAAGGTTTTATATTTAAAAATGAACAAAGTTTAGAAAACATAAATAGTATGGTTTCTTATAACTCCTCTTTTTTACAGTTAATTAAAAAAGATCCAATCAAAAGAGTTACTGAATTAAAAAAGATGTTAAATAAAGATACAAAATCTTATATATATTATAATTTGGCTCTCTCTTATGCCCATATAAATGATTTTTATAATGCCTTAAAATATTTTGAACAAGCTAGTAAATTAAATCCTGGAAATAAACTCTATACAGCTATGACTTTAATTACAGCAATTAGATCAAATAGTGAACTAAAAGATAAAGATTATTTAGATAAAAACCTACGTTCAAGAGATGGATTATATGTTTATTTTGGACAAAAATTATATAACTTAGTTATAAATGATAATATTGGAGTGACTGAAGACCCAAGACACTATACAAAAACTATATTTTATAAAAGTTTAGATTTTTTAACAGATTTTAAAGATGGAAATCAAGATATTAATCACCCTTTATTAAAAGAAAATTTTAAAGAACCTTTTACATATCTTCTTAGAAAAGTAATTAAAAGAGAAAATGAGAGTGAATATGCATATTTTTCAAGATTACAAGATACTATTCCTTTGAAAATTAATAATAACTTTTTAGATGGACCCATTTTAATTACTCAATATTATACTGATATATTAAAAGCATTAGGACTTTTTTATAAAGCTGATTTTAGTATGGAAAGTAATATAACACCCACATATCTTAGAACAAAAGCTTTAAAAGCTCTTTATGATAAAGAGCCTAAAAATGCCCTGAAAATAATTGAGGGAGTACAAAATGAGTATAAGTTAGAAGATAAATATACCATGTATTTAATAGTAGCAGCACTTCTTGATGATGGAAACTATAATGAAGCATCTTTACAAATTTCTTTGATAAAAGGTTTATTAAAAGATAATGGCGCTGATTTTTTAACAGGTGTTCAATTAGTTCAAGAATTAAAAATAAATAGTGCAAAACAGTTTTTTAAAAAAATATATACTGATGATTTGATAGATTTTAAACTTGAGGGGTATGATAAATTTTTAGAATCACTTTAAATATATTTTTAAAAAGATTATTATAATTATTCAATTTAGTAATTTTTTGATATAATATTTAAAACTTCTATTTTATAAAAGGAGCACTTATGGAAATTGGAAGATTACCTGAAATTGACAATGCAAAAGTTAATACAGAAATTAAGATAAATAAGGTTCAGGAAACTGATGAAAAAAATAAGATTGTACCTGATGAAAAGTATAAAAATGCAAAAACTAATGATATTGCAGAGTCTTTAAATGAGGTTGTTCTTGACAATGTTAAGTTTGGTTATAACACTGAATCAAAGGATTTCTTTATTAAAGTTTCTAGGGGTGAGGCTGAGTATAAATACCCAACAGAGGATATGATGAAAGTGAAAGCACACTTAAATGAACTTATCCAAGATTTAAGTAAATAAGTAGTTAGGGTAATATTTTGGCATCAGATTTATCAAATATAATTAAAGATGAATTGTCTAATACTTTAGAACAATTACTTTCTCAAAATACAAAAATTGGACGTATAGAAAAAGCCGATTTTACAAAAATCGACTCTTCTCAATGTGTTGAAATTGATGTAAAATTTGAGTTTAAAGGAATAGCTTCTAATTGGAATTTTTATGTACCAACATCAAGTGCTGCAAAATTTGAGTACTTGATGCTTGGGGGGACAGGAGATTTAAAAGAGCATATTGATGATGAAATAGCTGATGCAATTAATGAAATAGTATCTAATATTTGTGGAAGTATTTCAACATCTGTTAATGCCCAAGGTTTTCCTGACATCTCTTCACTAAAGCATGAAATTCTTGGTGCTAAGATAATTGAGTGTAGTGAAAAGAAAAATAGTAAAACTTCTTATGATTTCTTTTTAGATTTAAGTGGTGAAAAATCTCAAATTATAATTAATTTTGATGAAATTTTCTTACCTTTTATCTCTTCAATTACGGGAGATGAACTATCTGGAGCTACTTTAGCAAATAATGATAGTTTGTCTGTAAATAATGAAATTCCTTTAGCTAAAGCACCAATTGTAAATACAGGTATAGAGTCTTTATTATCAGAAGAGTCATCAAAAAACTTAAAACTTCTTTTTGATATTAAACTAAAACTTAGTGTTAGATTGGGTACAAAACTATTTTTACTAAAAGATATTTTAAAATGGGATATTGGTGAAATAATTGAGTTAGAACAGATGGTTAATGAACCCCTTGATATATTAGTAAATGGTATAAAAATTGGTGAGGGTGAAGCTGTTATTGTTGAGGGAAAATTTGGCCTTAAGATAAAAAATATTGGGAATAATTCTACAAGATTAAGCAAAATAGGGTTGGGATAATATGGATAAGAGTACAGCAGGTGGATTGGCAGGTGGATGGGCACTTGTAGCTTTAGCAATTATTTTAGGTGGAGTTGGTTTTGGTCCATATATTGATGTCCCATCAGTAGTTATTGTATTTGGTGGAACTATTGCTGTTACAGCTGGACAATTTCAACCTAGTGAGCTAAAAAGAATAATGCCAGGTATAAAAGTTGCAATGAATGAATCACCAATTGAACCCTTACCTGAACTAATTGAAAAAATGATTTTTTATGCAACTGAAATTAAAAAACATGGTGTTATGCAAATTGAGCAAAAAGTTTTAGAAGAGAAAAATCCATTTTTTAAAGAGGCATTTCAATTATTAGTTGATGGTACAAAACCTGATGTTTTAGTTCCTTTACTAGAGTTAAAGCAAGAGCATATTGATAAAAGACATTCATCTTTAATTGGAGTATTTGGAAATATGGGTGGAACAGCTGGAGCTATGGGAATGATTGGAACACTAGTTGGACTAGTTGCAATGCTAGCTAACCTTTCAGACCCAGCAGCCGTTGGTCCTGCTATGGCTGTTGCTTTATTAACTACAATGTATGGAGCTTTATTAGGAACACTATTTGCTGGAATTATTGAATCAAAACTAGACCAAAAACACAAAACTGAAATGACAGCATGTGAAGTTATTATTACAGGTACATCTATGATTGCAGCTGAAGAGTCTATTGGTAATATAAAAATGAAACTAAATGCAATGCTTGTTGCAACACCTGAGTAAAAAGAAAAAAAATGGCTGATAAAAAGTGTCCGGAGTGTCCTAAATGTCTACCAGGTTGGCTTGTTCAATTTGGTGATTTAATGTCATTACTTTTAACATTCTTTATTCTATTACTTTCAATGGCTGTAATGGATAAAAAGAAAGTTGAAGAGTATTTTACAATTATGAAAAAAGCTATGGGATTTTTGGACCAAACCCAAGACACTGTAAAAAGAGATGAGTCAACTAATACATCTAAAGATGCAAGCTCTGATGGGGATGGAACATCTGCTGATAATAGTGAAGCTATAGAAGAGATGTCTCAGTTAGTTGATGAGATGAATGACCAAGTAAGTCAAGCTCAAAGTGAACAATTAGAGATTAAGCAGGGTAAAAATGAGTTTACATTAGATATTCCATCATCTTTAATGTTTAATGAGGGTGAATATGAACTTACAAATAAATCAGCTAGAAGATTTATATCAAAAATTGCTAGAGTAATTAGAACTATGCCACAAACCTTTGATATAGAGATTATTGGACATACAGATAGAAGTAATTTTGTAAATAATACAATTCCTAGGGATGGCTGGGATATATCAGCATTAAGATCAATATCAGTTGTAAAAGAGTTAATAAAAAATAGAATTGACCCCTCTCAATTAAAGGTTTCAGCTTATAGTTCATATAGACCAAAAAGTGAAAATGCCGCTGAGAATAGAAGAGTTGAATTGAGATTTGTATCCTCTAATGAACAAAAAAATATATTAGAAAAAGAGAATTTCTTTGATAGGTTGGACCAATGATAGATATTTCAAATAGTGTTGACATAAATAGTATAAATCAAAAAAACTTTAAAAATATAAATACAGATAATATAAAAGATGATAAATTAAAAGCTGTATGTGATGATTTTGAAGCTTTTTTCTTAAAACAAATGATGGATGTTTCCTTGAAATCTTCATCTATTGCAGGAGAAGAGGCTGGCTCTGATATTATAAAAGGTATGTATACAGATAGTATATCAAACCAAGCAGCAGGTGGTATGGGAATTAGTAGTATTCTATATGAATATTTAAGCAAAAATAATAAATAAATCTTTTAGGTGCAAAAATGGTAACAACAATAATTGATGAAATGACAAGATTGGTTTTTGAAATGAAAGATTTGATATCTAAGGATATTGAAGATATTAAAGCAGCCCATCATGAAAAACTTCTTGATAGAAATGATGATAAACAAACTTCAATGGAAAAAATTATAGAACTAAGAGAAGAGTTAAATAAAGAGCTTGTTAAAAAAATGAGCGAGGGTGTTGATATAAATATCTATAGGGAAGCTGTTGATGAACTTGAAAACAACTTACAAGAGTTACAAATGTTAAACTCAAAATTAGCACTTATTGTTTTGCCTATTAAACAAATGTATAAAGATATTGTTACTGAATTAACAAAAAATAGTGGAGGAAATATTGTCGAAATTAAAGTTTAGTATAACTGCCTTATTTTTTATTTTTATCTCTAAGCTTTTAGCATATGAAGTTATTGTTTCTAAAGAGGATATGAGTTTTAGAACACAATTAACACCTGAAAATTTAGAAATAAAAGATATTAAACAATTGCCTGAAAACTGTATACCTTTAAAATTAGAAGAGTTAAAAAATAATAAATATCTTTCATCAAAATTTATTAAAAAAAGCCAAATTATCTGTAAAGATGATGTTAAAAAAATAGTTAAAAAGAGTGTTATATTTAATTTTGGTTCTATTCAAATAGAGACAGATGGAAAGATAATATTTGAAAATGATGAGTATATTAGAATTAAAAAAGATAATGGGAAAATAGAAAAAATTTATAAAGATGGAAAAGCTAGATGAATAAGTTATCTTTTTTAGGTGAAACACCTACAAAAGCACTTAGAAAAGCTCAAGAAGAGTGTGGTGAAGATGCAATTGTAATTTCTACAAAAAAAATATCAGATGCAAAAAGTAAGAAAAATATGTATGAGGTTATTGTTGCTTTAGAAGAGGATTCAAAACCTAATAAACGTACAAATAATTTTACAAAAAAGATTGTTAGTAATAAAGAGAGTGATGATAAAATCTCTGCAAAAGTATATGATTTTAAAGAAGAGATTCTTAAAATGCAAGATGCAATAGAGCAGGTTCAAAAATCTATTTGGGACCCAAAGTCTCAACTTTATGATTTAACAATTCCACCTGAATTTGTAAATATTTATAATCTTTTTGAATCAAATGAGTTTGACCAAGAGATGACATATACAATTATGAAAAAAACTATTAAACAACTTCCTTTTTCACTTAAATCAAATCCTAATAAAATAAATGATTTTTTCAAACTGATTTTAAGACGAATAATTCCAATAAAACATGAAGTGCCTTTAAGAAGACATCAAAGAAAAATAATGATGATGGTAGGTCCAACGGGTGTTGGAAAAACAACAACAATTGCAAAATTAGCAGCACGATATGCCTATAAAATGGGACAAAACTATAAAGTTGGAGTTGTAACCTTAGACTCTTTTAGAGTTGGTGCAATTGAGCAATTACAAGCTTATACAAATATTATGAGATTACCTTTAGAGATTGTTAAAAAGCCTGAAGATTTAGTTGAAGCCCTTTTAAGATTAAAAGATTGTAATTATATTTTTATAGATACAGCAGGTTCTAGTCAATATGATGTTGATAAAATTGAACTTATTAATGAGTTCCAAAAAAAAGTTGATGAACTTCCAATTGAAAAAATATTAGTACTTCCTGCAAATGTTAAACAAAGCGATTTAATGGATATTTATACAAACTACTCTAGATTAAATATTGATTATTTAACTTTTACAAAACTTGATGAAACAAAAAGTTTTGGAAACTTAATATCTTTTGCCCATAAAACTAAAAAATCAATAACATATATTTCAGTAGGTCAAAATGTACCTGATGATTTAATTGTTTCTGATTCATCTTTTATAATTGATTGTTTTATGAATCATTCATGTCCTAGGAGATAAATTATGTTAAATACTATCTCCACTCAAGCTAATAAGTTAATAAATTTAACTAAAAATTTCAATAAAGCTAGTAGTTCTAAAACTAAACTTTTAACTGTAACATCAGGAAAAGGTGGTGTTGGTAAATCTACATTTACAGCAAATATAGCATTTCTATTTGCAAAAAAAGGTTTAAAAGTTGCTGTTATTGATGCTGATATAGGATTAGCAAATATGCAAGTTCTTTTTGATTTAAAACCTCAATATACACTTTTTGATTATATTGATGGAAAATCAGAATTAAAAGATGTTTGTTTACAAACCCAATATAAAAATATAACTTTAATTGCTGGTAAAAGTGGTTATCAATACTCAAAACACTCTAACTCATTTGTTTTTGCTAGAATTGTACAAGATGTTATAGCTGCTGAAATGTTTGATATTGTATTGGTTGATACAGGTGCTGGTTTAAATGAGTATGTTAAAGAGTTTTTGTCAATATCTAATAATATTTTGGCATTAACAACAACTGATCCAAGTGCCTTAACAGATGTTTATGCTTTGATGAAAATGCTCTCCAAAGATAAAAGTTCGCTTATGTTATGTTTTAATCATACAAAAAACTACAAAATTGGGGAAAGCATAACTTTTTCTTTACAAAATTTAGCGGCCAAAAATAGGTTAAATTCTAATTTTATGGTAAAATATTTAGGTAATGTAAGCAGTTCTAAGAGTGTTTCAACAACTGGACGTTTAAGAAAATTGTTTGTTAATGAGTTTAATGAGCAGAATGTAAGCAAAGAGTTGGAGCTGATTGTTAATTCATTACTAAATAATATAAAATAAGTAGTTTGGATAAAATGTGATTATAGAAAGATTTACAAAAAACGTAATAGCTAGTGGTTTATTTAAGATTTACGTAGCTACTGGTTTTTTTGCAACTTCTATTTTTTTTGTGCTTAATGCACATCTTTTTACGCCCATGGAGATTGTATTGGGTATAGTTTTTGTAACAATATTTCTAAAAGCTGTATCGAATATAATGTTATCTTTGATAATTTTATTGTTTAAATTGGATAATAAAAAAGAAGAGTTGGACTTAAAATATCATTCTCAAAAGATTGATGAGTTGTTGAGTGAATTTACTACAAATTCATCAACAAAAAATAGCCCAGCTAAGTAAAGGAATTTAAATGGATATTTCAGGAATAAATAGTATTTCTAATGTATTTAACAATAATAATGTTCAAAAAGTTTCTGAAAATAGTGGAGAGAATAGTTTTGCTTCATTATTAAAAGGAGCTATTTCTGAGGTAAATAAATCTCAAGTTGAAGGTTATAATGCAATGGAAGGAATAGCAACAGGAAAAGTTGCTAATTTACAGCAAGCTGTTCAAAAAATAGAAGAAGCTGAATTAAGTCTAAAGTTAGCCCTTGAAGTAAAAAATAAAGCAATGGGTTCATTTAAAGAAATAATGGCAATGCAAGTTTAATTGGAGTAAATTATGGGTCTTTTTGATGGATATGATGTAGCTAGTTCAGGAATGAACGCACAAAGAACAAGAATAAATGTAGTAAGTGCCAATATTGCAAATGCAGAGACTACTCATACATCTGAGGGTGGACCTTATAAAAAACAAAATGTAGTTTTTCAAGAGATGCTTTTAAATCAACAACAAAAAACTAAAACTGAGAATAGCGGTTTAGCTCAAGAAAACTATACAAATAATAGAGCTTTAAGTGGTGTTGGAATTAAGCAAATAATTGAAGCAAAAGATCAGCCTGTGATGAAATATGAGCCTGAACATCCAGATTCAAATGAAGATGGATATGTTGCTTATCCAAATATAAATCCAGTTGTTGAGATGGTTGATTTAATTGAAGCAATGAGATCTTATGAAGCAAATGTATCTGCATTTACAACACAAAAGAGTATTGATACTAAAACTTTAGATATCTTAAAAATATAATAGGATTAAATTATGAGTAAAGGTTTAGATATACTAATTAATAGCAAAACAGAAGAGAGTGTTGCTAAATCAGGTAAAACTTCTTCTATTACAGCAAAAAAAGAGGGTTCATCTCTTTTTGATAGCTTATTATCAAATGCTAAAAAAGATTTAAAAACATCGGCTCAATCTTTATTAAATGTTAAAAGTAGTGAAACAACAGTAGAAAAAGATCTTACAAATAAAAATATCACAAGTAAAAATTCACTTTTGCAAGAAACAGCAAAAAATACTCCTAATAACTTAGAAAAAACTCAAGAAACCAAAACTGATTTAAATAATAAAATAGAAGTTCCAAAATCCAAAGAACTTTTATTAAATTCAAGGGATGAAAATATAGTTTCAAAGCCCACAAAAACAGATAAAACTCCTAGTTCTTTAATGGATAGATTACTTCAAAGTGCAAAACAAAATGTTGAAAAAGAAAAAACAGTTTTAAGTGAAGAAAAAAATGAGCTAAAAAATGAAGTAAAAAAAGAGAGTGTAAATAATGAAAAAACTGGAACAGTTAATAAAGTAGAAACAACTGTTTCTGAAAATAAAGCATTAAAAGAGAACTTAAATAAAAATGAAGAAAAAGCTATAGAAAAAAATAGTTCAATAGAGCCATTACTTAGCAATTCTCAAGGAAAAAAAGCTAAAGTAAATACTTTAGAAAAAATTGATAATCCTAAAATTACCGATAAAAATGAGATTATTCAAAAAACAGATAGTTTAAAACCTGAACTTAAGGTTTCAACAAAAGCTAATAGTTTAGAAAATGTAGAAGAGGAAGTTAAAACTACAGTTGATGTAAAAGCAAAAAAAATTGAGACTAATTTAGAAAGTACTCAAGAATTAAAAGTTGAAACTAAATTAAAAAATGAGACTTTTTTAGAAAAAGATAATAAAGTAGAGTCAGTAAAACAGAGTGTTTCTAATAATACAAATGAAAAACTCTCTTTAATTGATAAAATATTATCAGAAAAAAATGAGACTAAAAGTAGTACAAGCAATAAAACTGCAAGTGAAGAGCTTGTAACAAATATGTCTAAAAATAAAAGCGAAAAAATAAGCGAAAAAATAAATGATTTAGATGTAGAGGAGAAGAGCTCTTTAAAAGAGAAAGTTACTCTAAAAAAGAGTGAAAATATAACTAGTGTTAATTTACTTGAAAAAAGTGAAGCAAAAGAGAATGTTTCTAAAAATCAAGATAATAACATAGATACTAAAATTACTCAAGTACAAACTATTGAGAAACAAGCTGAGCTTAGCTCTTTAAATAGTTCAAAAGATACTCAAAAACAAGATAGTAAAAATTTAGAGCTAAATATAAAAGTAGCTTCTGATTTAGGAAAAATAAATAATAACATTAAAAATGAAACATTAGATAATAGTGTAGAAAAAGAGAATGAAAAACAAAATCAAAAAGTTGAAACTAAGCCTGTTGAAAATAGAGTAGTTGAGAATAAAGTTAGTTTGAATTTAAATAATGATTCTTCTATTGAAGAGGGTGTCAAAAATGAAAATAGTAATAATAAACAAATTTTTACAAAAACAGAAGAATCAAGTAGTTTAAATAAAAGAGTTTCACTTGAAGAGATGATGAAAGGTTCTATTAATAAAGAGAACTCTTTAAATCAATCTAAAAATGAAATGGTTACAAATATCTATTTAAGTGCTCAGAAAAAAAGTTTAGCTGATAATAGTTTAGAAATAAAAAATGAAGCTCTAAAAACTGTTAAAAATGCAAATAGCACAAAAGATGTAGAACAGGGTGCTAAAATGTTAAACTTAGGTTTGGAAAAACAGTCTGTTACTTTAGAAAAACCTCTTGAAGAGCCAAAAATACAAAAACTCTCTACAACATCTACTTTTGATAAATTAGCACTTTTTAGAAATAATATCCAAGATAATTTAGAGAACAAATCAACACTTAAAAGCTCTTTAGATATCTTAAATCAAAATATTGCAAAAAATAATTTATTAGAAGAAAAAATAGTAGAATTGGATGTAAATATAAGCTCAACACCAACAATACAAAATAGAATTATTGCAGCTAGACAACAAATGGCTACGATGATGTCTGATTTAGCTAGAACTATGTATGAAAATTATAAGCCACCTGTTACAGCTTTTAGAATTAATTTAAATCCTTCAGCACTTGGTTCTATTGCAATAGTTTTAAAAAATGAGCAAAAAAACTCTTTATCTATTAGTATGAATATATCAAATCACTCTACAAAAGAGATAATGCTTGAAAATCAAGCTTCATTAAGAGATAGTTTATCTAAAACATTTGATGGAACTTCTAATTTTAATTTAAATTTTGATGCTAGTGAAGAGAGTTATTTAAATGCAAATCAAGATAATAATTCAAATGAGAATTTTCAAGATGAGTTTATGGACTCTTCATCTATAGTTTCTAATAATCAAAATGAGAGTAATGAAGAAGTAGAAGATAACGCAAACTATATGTAATGGAAGCACTGCTATCTTTATTAAATGAAACAACTGTTTTTCATTTTTTACTACTTTTTGCTAGAATTTTGGCCTTTATGGTTTTTATGCCAATTTTTGGCCATAAATCTGTATCTACTAGATTAAGGGCTGGATTAGCATTTTATGTAACAATATTTTTGTTTCCAATTGTTGATGTTCAATCAGATATAAATCAAGATAATTTTTTATTAGCAATAATCTCTGAAATTACACTAGGTTTAACAGCTTCAATATTGGTTAATATTATTTTTAATGCTGTTAAAATGATTGGTGAGTTTGTTGGATATGCTACAGCACTTGCTATGGCTAACTTTTTTGACCCTGCCTCTGGAACAAATGAGGGTATTTTAGCTAGATTACTTTTTTATATATCTCTTGCACTCTTTTTTGAAACAGGAATGTATGAAATGACCCTTTCAATTTTGGCTAAGAGTTTTTCTATTGTGCATTTAGGTGAGTTTAATATTTTTTCATTTGATGGTGTAAAAATGGCAATAAATGAAATAAATAGAATGTTTGCTTTTACTTTTGCCTTTGCCTTTCCTCTATTTTTTATAGGTTTTGTAATAGATATTTATTATGGATATGGAACAAAATCTATGCCTGCATTTTCACCTTTTGTTATTACTTTTCAGCTAAAATTCGCTTTAATAATGATATTTTTGATGTTAGGTATGGAGGTTTTCTCTGAGGCCTTTACTAACTATTTTATTACAAAATTTGAATAAGGAGGGTTTATATGGCTGATGATGAAGAAAAAACCGAAGAACCCACCGAAAAGAAAATAGAAAAAGCTAAACAAGAGGGAAATGTACCAAAATCTGCTGAAGTTGTAGGTGCTGCAATTTTGCTTTTAGGAACAGTATATCTTCTGTTTTTAGGAACTTTTCTTTTTAAATCTATACAAAATACAATGATTTATATTTTTGGATTTATAGGGCAGGAGTTGGATGAAAAGATTTATTATAATATTACTGATACCTTAGTTAACACAGCTTTATACTCTTTGGCTCCATTTTTTGCCTTAGTTTTAATATTAGCTTTAGTTTTAAATTGGGTTCAATTTGGTTTTTTATTAAATCCTTTAAAATTTGATTTACAAAAGCTTGATCCAATTAAAGGTTTGAAAGGTTTATTTAGTTTAAAAAAAGGATTAGAGGCTTTAAAACTTTTTTTAAAACTTACAATAATAGTAATCGTGATGTTCATTCTTTTTGGTTTAACTTATAGTGCTTTTCTAGCTATGATGGATAAAGAGATGTCCTCCTCAATTGATATGATGTTTGAATTAACAGTCTATTTTTTAGCTGCTATATTATTTATAATAATAATTTTTGCTATAATAGATTTCTTTTTCACAAGACATTACTATTTTGAATCATTAAAAATGAGTAAACAAGAGATAAAAGATGAGCATAAAAATATGGATGGAGATCCTAAAGTAAAAGCTAGGATTAGAAGTATTCAGTTTGCAATGCATAGAAAACGTATGATGTCAAGTGCTCAAGATGCTGATGTAGTTATTACAAACCCTACACACTATTCAGTGGCATTAAAGTATGATAGTAGTGTAAGTTCAGCACCAAAAGTTGTTGCAAAAGGTATAGATTTTTTAGCTTTAAAGATTAGAGATATTGCAAGAGATAATGATATTCCTATTATAGAAAATCCATCTTTAGCAAGATCTTTATATAATCAATTAGAAGTTGAGCAAGAGATTCCAGCTGAGTTTTATAAGGCATTAGCTGAAATTTTCTCTTATGTATTTGAGTTAAATAAAAATAAAAGGTAAATTTTGAAATTAATATTGTTATTTATTTTACTTTTTTCATTTTTAAATGCGAAAAAAGATTTTTTTTATAGTTTTGTTGATTCAGGTGGTGTACAAATATCTGAAAAAAGAAAAAATGAAATTAGAGATGGCTTTGAGATTATTGAGCAAGTAAAGCAAATGGCCAAAGATGGGAAAATCGATGAAGCTTATGCTCAAATAAAAAACTTTAAAGAGATAAATAAACTTGATATTTTAGATTCAGATATTATGCTAGCTTATGCTGAAATATCATTAAAAAAAGGTACTAAAAGACTTATTGCTGAAACCTCCGATGAACTAGAAAGAGCTATTAATACATCAACTATTCATGAAACTGATTTGGCAAAAGCTTATATGCTATTAGTTGATTTAAAATTAAACTCAAATAAAGTAAATGATGCAAAATATTTTGCAGAAATTATAATAAATAACTTTTCTGATAAGGTTACAAATGCTTATGGAAAGATATATTTAGCAAAAGTTTATAAACATACAAAATCATATAATAATGCCATTAAAACCTTATATAATATTTTAGTTGATACAAGTGATGTTTTAGTTGCTACAATTGTTGCAGATGAACTTTTTGATATATATTTATTAAATGAGCAAAAAGATAAGGCATATGAACTTATTTCAAAAGTATTGGATAAAAATATAGATTATTACTCAGATGATTCTTATATTGCTTTACGAAAAGTTGATAAATTAGTTGATGCAAATATGCCTGAGTTTGCTGTTGAAATTTTAAAAGAGCTATTAAATCGAGCTACAAATGAAGAGTTTATTGAAGAGTTTAAGTTTAAACTAGCAAATGTTTATATGAGTATGTATGATGGAACTACTTTATATTTATTTAAGGCAAAAGAGTTGTATAAAGATATATTAGGGGATTATCCCGATGGTCTTTACGCAAAAGATGCAAAAATGTATATTGATGAAATTTTAATGAGAGAGGGGAATATTACGCCACAACTAATAGCTTCAAAATATCAAGGTTCAGAAGCTATGAAGCAAAAAGCTATGTTTCAAGAGGTTTTAAATCTAAAAAAAGAGAAGAAATATGATTTTATATTAAAATCAAAAAAAGTCTATTCTAAAATCTCTGATACAATTGCAAAAAGATTTGCTTATGAGAGTGTAAATGCTTTGTATGATGAGGTGAATATTTTATTAATAAAAGATTATTTGCAAAAAGATCAATGCTTTTTGATGAATAAAGCCTTAAAGACTTCAAGAAAAGAGACTTTAGAACTACTAATTCAAGATGAAGAGGATAAATATAAATTTTTTGAGTGTCTTATTGAAGTTCCTTATGAAAGAGGTTATGAGCTTTTAAAAGAGACTTTTAATTCAAGTCGAGATGGACTTTTATATTTATATTTAGAAAGAATGGCTTTAGCTTTGGATTTAGTTGATGAAGCCTTAGGTTTTTCAGCAAAAGTTGAAATGGTAAATGATAAAGAGATTTTAGAAAAAGAGTTTTTATATAGATTTTTAGTTTTTTCAGCAAAAAAAGATAGTTTAGCAATGGAAAAGTTTTTTTATTATGCTTCAAGAAACAAAGATTTTATTGAAAAAAATAGTAATAATCCTGTTATTATAGATTTTTATTATCAGTACTATTTATATCTATTAGGAAAAGAGAGAAATGATGAAGCTAAAGAGATTTTATTGAAATTAGATGAAAAACAAAATGAGTTAAAAGCTTTTGTTTATTCTCCCTTTGTAGAGTTAGAACTATCAAAAGTAGAAATAGATAAAAATAATTTTGAACTTGCAACTGAATATTTAACTGATAGTTTAAAAAAGGCAAGAAGTATTAAGCCAAATGATTTAGTAAAAGTATATTATGAATTAATAAAACTCTATGATACTCAAAATTTGACATCACTAAAAGATGAATATATAAATAAATGTAAAAGTGTAGAAAATACTCAAGATTCATTATATAAACAAATGTGCGATAAGATGTAATATGATAGATATTGATAAATTTTTAGATAGCATTGATACAAATAATTTAGTTATTCCCTTTGGAAAAGTTGTAAATATAAGCTCAACTACGATAAAAGCAGTTGGAATTGAAGTTGCTGTTGGTGATATTGTAAGAATAGAGTCCCAACAAAATATTTATAAAGTTCTTGGAATGGTCGCATCAGTTGAGGGTGATGGATTTAAAATTGTACCATTTTCATTTATTGATGGTTTTAGAATAAATGATAAAGTTTTTTTACAAAAAGATGGATTAACTGTAAGAAGCGGTTATGGATTATTAGGTCGAGTTGTAAATGCTTTAGGTGAGCCAATTGATAATAAAGGAAAAATTACAGATTTAGAGTGCAATGCAGCTATTAATAAGCAATCAATTCCTGCTTTAGAGCGTGGAATAATAGATGAAAGATTTTCAACAGGTGTTAAAGCAATAGATTCTATGTTAACATCAGGAAAAGGGCAAAAAGTTGGAATATTTGCTGGAAGTGGTGTTGGAAAATCTACTTTAATGGGAATGATTGTAAAAGGTTGTGAAGCTCAAATTAAAGTTGTTGCTTTAATAGGGGAGAGGGGTAGAGAGATTCCTGAGTTTATTCACTATAATTTAGATAATAATTTAGAAAACACTGTAATAATTGCTGCAACCTCTGATGAATCAGCTTTAATGAGAAAATATGGAGCTTTTACAGCAATGGCTATTGCTGAGTTTTTTAGGGATAAGGGACATGACGTTTTACTTATGATGGATTCAGTTACAAGGTTTGCTATGGCCCAAAGAGAGATAGGTCTTAGTACTGGTGAACCTCCTGTAAGTAGAGGTTATCCACCCTCTGTTTTTGCATTATTGCCCCAACTTATGGAGAGAGCTGGAAATAACTCAAAGGGTTCAATTACAGCATTTTTTACTGTTTTAGTTGATGGTGATGATATGAATGACCCAATAGCTGATCAAAGTAGGTCTATTCTTGATGGACATATAGTTTTAACAAGAGAATTAACAGAACAAGGGCAATATCCACCAATAGATTTATTAAAATCAGCCTCAAGGGTAATGGATAAGGTTGTTAGTCCTGAACATTATAATGGTTTTTTAAAGTTAAAAAGAGTATTATCATTGATAAAAGAGAATGAAATACTCATTCGTGTAGGTGCTTATAAAGAGGGAATGGACAAAGAGCTTGATAAGGCACTATCAAAAAGAGAAAAAATCAAAAAATTTCTTTTTCAAGGTATTGGAGAGAAATATGATTTTAACAAAATCTTTAATCTATTTAAGGAGGTGATTAATGATTAATACATCAAACAGTATGCTATATAGACTTGATATACTAAACGAACAACAAACAAGAGTTAATTACCAGATGAGTAGTGGTAAGGTTCTTGATAATGGTAGTGATGATACAGTTGTTTATACTCAAGACCTTTATATTGAAGATAAAATTAGAACTTTTGAGGGATTAAAAACTCAATTAGAAAAGAATAATGCACAAAATGATGTGGCTGATAGTACCCTAGAAGAGATAAAAAATCTTTTAGATTATATTAAAACTGAGACTATAAAAGCTAGAAATGACACTCAAAATGAAGATACTAGAAAAGCAATTGCAGTTCAAATTCAAGGTGCAAAAGAGAATCTTTTTACTTTAGTTAATGAAAGAGTTGAAGATGAGTATATTTTTAGTGGTTCACAAACAAATGTAGAGGCTTTTACCCAAGATGCTGATGGAAAAGTTACATATAATGGAAATCCACAACTAAGAATTGCTGCTGTTGAAATTGATTCTTATAGACAAAGAGGTGTAACAGGATTTGATATTATGTCTTATGATGTGGGAACTGCATCAACAGGTTCACCTTTGTCATTTAAAGAGGATGAAAGAATAGTTGACCAAAATGGTAGAGAATGGAAGCTAAATGAGGCTGAGTCAGTATTAATTGAGTATGATGAAGATGGAAAATCAACTGATAATTTTGTTGAAGTAACTGTTTCAGGTGTTTCTCCTGATAAGGTTTATGATATTGCTGATGTTGGTGGTTCAATGAGAACATTTACTGTTAAACATAGTACTTTTGATACAATTGATGATATTATTAAATCTTTAAATGAAAATGATGTAGAGGGAATCTCTACAGGTATTGATGAAATGTCTGAATCATATAATGCAGCAAATCATGCCCATGGACAATTAGGTGGTAGAAATGCAACTTTTGAATCAGCTTATGAGAGAGTTATTTCTAAATTAACTCATTTTAATATATTATCAGTAGAAAATAGTAGTGCTGATTTAACAAAAGTGGCAATTGAAGCTAAGCAATTAGAGCTTACGTATACGTCATTATATTCAACTATAAGTAAGATGAACAGCTTATCTTTAGTTAATTTTATAAACTAAAAGTTTTTAATATTTTATGAATCTGAAAAAGATATTTTCAAGAGATTTATTTGTTGTAGCATTTTTTATTGCTATACTATCTATTATTATAGTTCCCCTACCAAAGGGAATTTTAGATTTTTTCTTGATTATATCTTTATCTTTATCTCTTTTAATTTTACTTATCTCTTTATATATTACTAAACCCTCTGATTTAACAACTTTCCCAACCTTGATATTAATTTTTGCACTATTTAGGCTCTCTTTAAATATAGCAACAACCAGGTCTATTTTAAGTGAGGGACATAATGGACCTGATGCGGTTAGTTCTATAATTGCAGCTTTTGGAGAGTTTGTTGTTGGTGGAAATATGGTTATTGGTATTATTATTTTTATTATTTTAGTACTTATTAACTTTATGGTTGTAACAAAGGGAGCTACAAGGGTTGCTGAGGTAACTGCAAGATTTACACTTGATTCAATGCCTGGAAAACAAATGGCAATTGATGCTGATTTAAATGCTGGATTTATTGATGATAAAGAGGCTCAAATTAGAAGACATAATCTTATTTCAGAAGCAAACTTTTATGGGGCTATGGATGGGTCTTCTAAGTTTGTAAAAGGTGATGCGGTTGCTGGTATTATTATCACAATTGTAAACTTAATTGGTGGATTATTAATTGGACTTTTTCAACATGATTTAACAGTTGCTCAAAGTGGTGAAATTTATACTATTTTAACAATTGGTGATGGATTAGTAGCTCAAATTCCAGCTCTTATTTTATCAACAGCAACAGCTATTATTATTACAAGGTCTAACCTTGATGAGGATAAGTTTGCAAATCAATCTATTAATCAACTTATAAAAGATTCAAGGTCTTTGATTTTAGTAGGTCTTGGATTACTTTTATTTGCTTTTGTTCCTGGTTTTCCAACAGGAATTTTGATTGTAATGGGTCTTTTATTATCAGGTGTTGGTTATGTAATTTATATGATAAATGAGAAACAAGAGAATAGTATTACAAACTTCTTTAAAACTAAAGATAAAAAAAGTGAAGCTGAAATTTTAAATAAAATGAAAGAACAAAAAGAGAAAGAGGCTAAACCTGTTAGTGACAAAGAGACTATTGATAATATTATGAAATTAGAAGTTTTAGAGTTAAAACTTGGAATTAGATTATTGCAACTTGTTCAAGGTAATTCTGATTTATTAGATAAAATTAGAGGTATTAGAAAGAGTGTTGCTGCTGATTTAGGTTTTGTAATTCCTCAAATTAAAATTTCAGATGATGCCACATTAAACTCCAATGAATACTCTTTATACTTAAAAAGAATTCCTTTAGCTGTAGCTTCTGTTGAGGTTGATAAACTTTTAGCCATGGGTGGTACGGGAAGAGTTAAGTTGGAGGGTAAAAAAGTAAAAGAGCCTGTATTTAACTTAGATGCAACTTGGATTAATCCTGAGCTTAAAGAGGATGCCTTATTAAAAGGATTTACTGTTGTTGATGCTCCAACTATTATCTCTACTCATATTTCAGAGGTAATAAAAAGACATGCTGAGGATATTATTACTAGGCAAGATATTGTTGATATTGTTGAGGGTTTAAAGAAAGATTTCCCTATTGTAATAGAAGAGGCTATGAAAGTAACATCATATGGAACTCTTTTAAAAGTGTGTAGAGATTTACTCCATGAGGGTATTCCAATTGTTGATATGCTTACAATTATTGAAGCGGTTGCTGATATAGCTGAGTTTACAAAAATACCTGATGTTTTATTGGAACATGTAAGAAGCAAACTTTATAGACTTATTACAAATAGGTTTTTAGATGTTGATAATATACTTCACATAGTGACAATTAAACCAGAGCTTGAACAACAATTTATAGGAAAACTTCAAGAGCAAGGTGGAGTTTCAAACTTAATGTTATCTATTGGAGAGATTAATAGTCTTGTTACTAAAACAAAAGAGTTAATTAGAAGTGTTGAGGCAAAAGGATTTAATAAAGTTGCTATGGTTGTTGATCCTGTTTTAAGAAAAAGAGTTTCAGAAATTTATGAGAAATTTGGTTTAGATGTTGCTGTTTTAAGTCATGCTGAATTAGATTCAAAAGCAAATTTCTCAATTGAGGGTACATTAGAGTTCTAATATGAAAAAAGTTTTATTTAGTTTTTTTATTTATATTTTATTTTTTTGTAATACACTTTTTGGGAGTGCGGTTTTAATTTCACCTGATAATTTTGTGGAAAATGAGCCTTTTGTTTTTGAGATTGAGGCTTTAGGCAAAAGTGTAGAAATTAAAGATATAAAAGAAATAGATGGAAATATTGTACAAAATCTTGGAACTAGTAGGACAATTACTAGTATTAATGGAGAGATTACAAGTAAAATAAAAAAGAGCTTTCAACTTTTTCCAAAAGATAAGTTTACTATTCCCTCATATGAGATTGAAATTGATGGCAAAATTTATAAAACAAAAGAGAAAATTGTAAATAGAGTATCTGTAAAAAAGAGTATTTCAAATAAGTATGAACTATCATTAGAGCTTGAAAAGGACTCTTTATATGTTGGTGAAGATACTATTTTAAAATTAAAATTTAAATATAGAAAAGATTTACAAATAGTTGATTTAGCTTTAGTTATGCCAACTTTTAAAAATATTTGGATGAAACAATTAAAAAATACAAAAAACTATGAAGAGGGTGAATATAATATTCAAGAGTTAGAGTTTTTGATTTTTCCTCAAAAAAGTGCTAGGTTGAAACTCCCTGCAATTAGAATTGATGCTAAGATTTTAGATAATCAATACTCTTCATACTCGCTTTTTTCACCACCTACAAAAGATATAAAGATTTATTCAAATACTCTTGATTTAGATGTAAAAGCATTACCTCAAGGTGTCAATTTAATAGGTGAGTTTTTGCTAAAATCATCTATTTCTAAGGATGAAATTAATGCAAATGAACCTTTATCTTTTAAAATAAATATAGATGGTTTTGGAAATATTGAAGATATAAAAGATATAAAACTAAATATAAATAGTGCAACAATATATGAAAATAAACCACTAATAAATACAGATATTGAAAATAGAAGATATAAGTTTTCTTATGAAAAAACTTTTTCTATTTTGGCAAATAGTGATTTTACAATTCCAAGTATTGAGTTAAAATATTTTGATAAAAATATAGGAAAAGTTGTAAGTCAAAAAACCCAAGAGTACAAAATAAAAGTTAAAAACCAAGTGGAAGAAAAAGTTTCCGTATTGGAAAAAGCTAAAGAGAGCACTTTGGATAAAGAGTTAAAAATAGAGGAAAAAGTTGTTTATAAAAGCTCAACAAAGGATAAAGTGATATTTTTTATCTTGGGTTGTTTATTTACATTATTAATAATTGGTTTATACTATTATGTTAAAAATAGAAAAATTAATGATAAAGAGGATTTACCTTTAGTTAAGTTAGTAAAAAAATCTAAAACTAAAGAGAGTTTAATCAAAATATTAATTCCATATTTGGCTATTGATAATAGTTTAGATGATATAATCTTTAAACTTGAAAAACAGAACGATATAGATTTAAAAATAGTAAAAAAAGAGATTATAAATATATTAGAATCTCTAAAAATATAAAAGGAAATTTATGAAAATTGTTAGCTTATTAGTTTTAGCTGCAAGCTTTTTATTTGGTATGGAGTATTACTCAAAGTTGGAGCCTTATAATAATTATGTTATAAAATCGGCTGTTAGTGGAAAAGTAGTTTTTTCAAATGATGAAATTGAGGGTAAAACAGTAGATAAAAAAACAAAAATCTTGGAAATAGATAATAGTTTAAATAAAATTGAATTAGCTCAAACAAAAAAGAAGCTTGAAGTTTTAGATGAGATGCTAAAGATTCAAGATAAAAACTTTAATAGATTAAGTAAAATATCTTCAAAATCAGCATACGAAAAAGATAATCAAAAAATTCAAGTTCTTAATTTAGAGTCTACAAAAAGTGATTTACTTATTAAAATTGCAACATTAGAAGATACAATTAATAATAAACTACTATTTGAAGAGAAGATGTATATTTATAATATAAGTGTAGAAGAGGGCGATTATGTAGCTCCTGGAACTCTACTTTATGAAGCAAAAGATTTAAGAAAAGGGAAATTGGAGATTTTTATTCCTATTTCTGAATATAGTGATATTTTAAGTAAAACAATCTATTTAGATGGTGAAAAAACAGATTTAAAAATTGATAAAATATATAAAGTTGCAGATAGTAAACATATCTCTTCATATAAGTGTGAAATAATTTTACCTAATCCTAAAACTTTTTCAAGATTAGTTAAAATCGAATTTAGATAAATTTTGTGAATAAAATTTGAATTATAGAGAGCTTTTAGCTAATTATCCTTTAGTTAGGAAATTATCTATTTTACAAGTTATTGCTTATTTTGGAGCATGGTTTTCAAATGTAGCTATTTATACTATGCTTGTAGAGTTTGGCTCTAGTGCATTGGCTATTTCAGTTGTAACAGCCATGCACTTAATTCCTGCAATTGTAATTGCTCCATTATCAGGAACAATTATAGATAAATTTAGAATTAAGCCTTTAATGCTTACCTTACTTTCAACTGAACTTATTATGACTCTTTTTCTTTTGACAATTGATAGCAAAGATGATATATGGCTTTTAATGATATTTATTTTTATTAGAATGTCATGTGCTTCTATGTTTTTTTCAACAGAAATGACCCTATTACCTAGAATAGTTTCAGGGGAGGCTTTAAAAAAGACAAATGAAATTCACTCAATTATTTGGTCATTTACTTACGCTTTTGGTATGGCTATTTGTGGTTTAATTGTAAACTATTATGGAGTTAAAACAGCTATTATTTTGGATGCACTATTTTTTTTAACAGCTATTATAGTCTTTTTAAATATAGATTTTAAAGTTGAAGTTGTACATACTAAAGAGAAAATTTTATCTATGATAAAAGATGGCTTTTATTATATAAAAAACAATAAACTAGTTCTTCATCTTCTTATTCTTCACTCTTCAGTTGGATTAACAGCTTTTGATACATTAGTTACATTATTGGCTAAAAATGAGTATAAATATGTTATTGCTGTACCTTTAGCAATTGGTATTACAAATGCAATTAGAGCACTTGCACTTATGATAGGACCTCTTATTATTTCTAATTGGGTAAATAAAGATAGATTAGCATTGGTATTTGTTTTTCAAGGTTTTGCCATAATTTTATGGGGATTTTTTCAATCAAATTTTTATATAGCATTAATAGCTGTGTTTTTGACAGGATTAATGACAACAACTATTTGGTCAATTACCTATGCCTTTATTCAAGAAAGAGTAGAACATAAATATCTTGGACGTGTAATTTCATATAATGATATGATTTTTATGCTTTCTAATGTACTTACAACTTTTTTTATTGGTATTATGGCTGATATAATTCCCTTAAGTGCCATAACAATAATTTTAGGAATTGGCTTTTTTATATTTGCAATTTATTATAAAAGAGTTATTCAAACTCTTTTATAAATATAAAATAATAATTAAACTCTAAATTTTTCAAAGAGTTCTTTTTTGTCCATTTCAACTTCTATTGAAGCATTACTAACTCTTTTTTTGAATTTTATATATAATTTATATTGTAAGATTATTCCTATAAATCCTAAAAAAGAGAGGAAAATTAGTAGATAATTTAAATTATCTGTAATATAATCAAAACTCATAGCAGTAAGACTTCCAGCAACAATTGCACTTGAAATCATAAATGACCTAATCATTAAATAATCTTTTAACTCAACTTTTTCATCTTGCATAAAATCAACAGTATGAATTCTTGCTATTTCAAATGTAATACCTTGAATTGTAAAAATTGTTAAGATTATATAAGTAAAAACTAAAATATCATCGTTATATAACAAATAACTAGCAATTTGAATAATATCTAATATAATAGCAAATAAATAAATATTATAAATCTTTATATTTTTAAATAAAGGTTGAATAAATCCATCTAAAGCACCAATTAGCATATAAAAACTAATCATAAATACGGGTAAATAAGTACCCTCTAATTTTGTAACAAAGGGAATTAAAGTCCAATCAATATAAGTAACTAGAAAAAGAGTTATTGATTGTATCTTTAAGAAGTTACTACTTTTAATTTCTCTAAAAATCGGGGCATAATTTTTGAATGCCATTTAAAAATCCTATTAATTTCAAATAATATATTTCTTGAAATCATAATGGAAGTATACTACAAAAAAATCTCTTTTATTAATTAAATATCATCTAAAAAATTAATATTTTTAAAATACATTTTATAAAAAGGTAAGCTTACCTCTTCGAAACTATCTTTATCCAAAAATAGATTTATATACCAATCAAAATCAATCTCTCTATTTTTTAAAGCCTCTTGAGAAAGTAGTGTATCATTTATACTACCTAGTTTGCTTGGGCAAATTAGTATGGCTTTTGTATTGAATTTTTTTATTAAATCAATTATGAAAAAATCTTTTTCTAAAGGAACCATTAATCCACCAGCACCCTCAATAATTAAAATATCACAAAGCTTTTCTAACTCCTCTTTTCTTTTAAGTAAAAAATCAATATCAATTTTTTGTGACCCTTTTGCCACAAATGGAGCAGCTGGAAGTTTAAACTGATAAGGTACAACAAAATCAATATTTACATTAAAATCTGGATTTAAAGATTTTGTTAAGGCTAGCATTTTAGAACCATCAAGAGGTTTATCTTTAACACCTGTTTCACATGGCTTAAAATAGCCAACTTTTAATCCCTCTTTTGCAAAAGCTTTTAAAAATAGTGAAGCAGCATAAGTTTTACCAACATCTGTGTTTGTTGCAGTTATAAATAAGCTTTTATTTATAAGGTAATTTTTCATATTAATCATTGTAAATTCTTTTTTGGTATAATATTATTCAATTTTATCCAAAAAGGTTTTTAAGTGGCAAATGAATTTGAAATTGAATTAAATGATGACTTAGATATTGAAGAGCCAAAAAAATATAAAGTTTTACTATTAAATGATAACTATTCTACTATGGATTTTGTAATTGATATACTTGTTAGAATATTTAAAAAAAGTACAGATGAAGCAACAGCTATTATGTTAAATATACATAATAATGGAAAAGGTGTATGTGGTGTTTATACCCATGAAATCGCTTCAACAAAAGTTATGCAAGTGAAAAACTTAGCTAGACAAAAGGGTTTTCCTTTAAAAGCTATTATGGAAGAAGAGTAAATTATGATAAGTAAAGAATTAAGAGAAGTTTTTGGTCAAGCTGTTAGTTATGCTAAACAAAGTAAGCATGAATATTTGACTTTAGAGCATATATTTTTAATGCTTCTAAATGATGAGTTTATTTCAGGAATGTTAAGTGATTTAGGATTAGATACTAAAAAAATATTTAATGATACAAAAAAACATATTGAACTTAGTACTCCAAAATTACCTGAAAATATAAATGATGAACCAATTGAGACTACAACATTAACCTCAGTTATTGAAAATATGGTTGCACATACTCAAACATCAGGAAAAGGTTATGCAACTGTAGATGATATGTTTGTAGCGATTTTAAAAAATGAGAAATCTTATGCTACCTATGCTTTAAAATCTCAAGGAATTGAGAGAGTTGATATTTTAGAAGAGATATCACATAAAGAGGTTGAGGTTGAAGATGAAGAAGATTTTCAAGAGCCAAGATTAAATAAAAAGAATGAGATATTAGAGAATAACTCGGTTGAATTAGTTGCATTAGCTAAAAAGGGGATATTGATCCTGTTATAGGAAGAGATGTTGAGATAAATAGAGTTATCCAAATTTTATCAAGAAGAAAAAAGAATAACCCAATTTTAGTTGGTGAACCAGGTGTTGGAAAAACAGCTATTGCAGAGGGTTTAGCCCTTGAAATTGCCAAAGAGGATGCACCAGCTTTTTTAAAAAATGCAAAACTATTCTCACTTGATATGGGTTCTATGTTAGCAGGGACTAAATATAGAGGTGATTTTGAGAAAAAATTAAAAGGTCTTTTAAAAGAGATTAGTAAAATTCCTAATGCGATTTTATTTATAGATGAGATTCATACTATTGTTGGTGCTGGAAGTGTTGGTGGTGGAGCTATGGATGCTTCTAATATTTTAAAGCCAATGTTAGCAAGTGGAAAACTAAAATGTATAGGTGCAACAACTTTTGCTGAGTATAGAAATGACTTTTCAAAAGATAAGGCACTTAGTCGTAGATTTGCAAAGGTTGACATAAATGAGCCATCAAGTGAAGATTGTGTAACTATTTTAGATGGAATAAAATCAAAATATGAAGAGTTTCATAATGTAAAATTTAATAGAAAATCTTTAGAAATGGCTGTTGAACTTAGTAAAAAATTTATAAATGATAGATTTTTACCTGATAGTGCAATTGATGTAATTGATGAGGTTGGAGCCACTAAAAAACTAGAGTTAAATGCTGATGGAAAAAATGAAAAACCAATTCAAATTTTACCAAAAGATATTGAACAAACAGTTGCACTTATGGCAAATGTACCAACAAAATCAGCTACAAAATCTGATATTACTTTACTTAAAACTTTAGAGAAAAGTATGCAAAAAAGAGTATTTGGTCAAGATGATGCAATTACTTCTATTGTAAAAGCTATTAAGATAAATAGAGCAGGACTTGGAGGCGAGAGTAAACCAATAGGAAGTTTTCTTTTTACAGGACCTACAGGTGTTGGTAAAACTGAGGTTGCTAAAGAGTTATCAAATCAATTAGGAATTCATTTTGAAAGATTTGATATGAGTGAATATATGGAAGCTCATACAGTTTCAAGACTTATTGGAGCACCTGCTGGTTATGTTGGATTTGAGCAAGGTGGACTTTTAACAGAGGCTATTAGAAAACATCCACATTGTGTATTATTATTAGATGAGATAGAAAAAGCTCATCCTGATTTAATGTCTATTTTACTGCAAGTTATGGATAATGCTGAATTAACAGATAATAGTGGTAATAAAGCTGATTTTCAAAATGTAATACTAATAATGACATCGAATTTAGGTTCATCAGAAGCTAATGTAATGGGATTTGCAAAAGATGATTCTTTAAATGAAAATAAAGCAATAAATAAATTCTTTGCACCTGAGTTTAGAAATAGACTTGATAATATTGTAACTTTTGTGCCACTTACACTTGATATAGTTTCAAAAGTTGTTGGTAAATTTATTGATGATTTAAAAACTCAAATTAGCGATAAAAACATTGATATTTCAATTACTTTAAGAGCTAAAAAAGAGCTAGCATCAAGAGGTTATGATAAAACTATGGGTGCTAGACCACTTAATAGGGTTATTGCTAAAGAAATAAAAGATAAAATAACAGATGAAATTCTTTTTGGTAAACTTAAAAAAGGTGGTTTAGTTAAAATTGATTTTGTAGATGATGAGTTTAAATTTGATTATAAAAAAATATAAGATGGAGTTCAAAATGAGAAATTTGTTACTTAGTTCTGCTGTTGCTATATTGTTATTTACAGGTTGTAATGAGACAAAAGAGGAAACTAAAATAGAAGTTCAGCCTAAAACTGAAGTTAAGAGTGTTGAAAACAGTACTGAAAAGAATATGGAAATAATAAAAGAAAAAAGTAGTGAGATTTTTAATTCAAGTAAAGAGATAGTTGAAGCTGTTAAAGAAGAGAGTGTTAAGCTACTTGATAGTTCTAAAGAGATTACAAAAGATGTGGTTGAAAAGGCAAAAGATGTGACTGTAGTAGTTGCAAAAGAGGCAAAAGAGATTACAAATAGTGTAGCTAATGATATTAATAAAAGTATGGATAGTGTTATTGAGACTAAAAAAGAGTCAACAGTTGATGCTCAAAAACTATATATGAAATGTGCTGGTTGTCATGGACAAACAGGAGAGTTACACGCTTTGGGTAAATCACAAATTATAAAAGAGTGGGATAAAGCAAAAGTAAAAGAGGCCTTATTAGGTTATAAAAATGGAACTTATGGTGGAAATATGAAAGGTGTTATGATAGGTCAGGTTATGAATCTATCGGAGTCTGATATTGATGCATTAGCTTCACATATCTCTAATTTTTAAGAAACTGATTATATATTTCTTAAAGTTAGTATAAACTAAAATAAATATCAAAATAAAATTATTTAAAAAACTTTTTAAAAGCCTTTAACTAGGCTTTTAAAAGAATTAATAACTAAAATAACTCAAATAACTTTTTATAATATTTTTCTAAATTTAAAAACTATCTAAATATCTAGACTCAATTGTTTTGTATAATTAAATTATTGTGTTTTCTAAGGATAGTATGAAAGAGATTTTAAAAAGACTTGAAATTATAAAAAGTTGTATTTCTATTGAAGATGAAGAGAGTCTTTATTTTCAGGTTCAAAGATTAAAAACATTAGAACTAGATAAAAATGTACAAGAGATTTTAACTCTTATTGAAAATACTAATTTCCAAAAAGTAATCCCATTAATAGATATTTATATAACAAAATTCAGTTCATTGATTGTATATGAAGATAAAGAGATACAAGGCTTAAAATTAGAACTTAAACTTTTGGAAAAAGAGTTATTGAGTTTAAGTTGTGAACTTGAAGAGTATCATAGCCAAATAAATAGTTTTAATAGTAAATATCACAAAGAGTTAGGACTTTTAATAGAAGAGGTTTTGATACTAAGGGAAGAGTATTTTGAATATCTTTATAATGATGATAAAAAAAGATATGAGTATGAATATTTTGAAGCCAAAAAAGATTTTGAAAGTTTTCATGAAGAGATTAAAAAGTTTAGATTAGATACTCCTTTTGAATTAAGTAAAAAAGAGAAAATAGAATTAAAAAGATTGTATAAAAAAGCTAGTAGACTTTGTCATCCTGATATTATAGAGGATGAAAAGAAAGAGGAAGCCCAAGAGATATTTAAAGAGTTAAATGCAGCATATCAGCAAAATGATATCAAAAAAGTAAGTGATATACTAAACCATCTTTTAAGAGGTGAAAACTTCTCTTTTGATTCTGATGTACTTTTTGATAGAAATATCTTAAAAAATAAAATTGAAATGGCAAGGGATAAGATTAAAGTAGTTACAACTGAAATAGAGGTAATAAAAAGAGATAGTACTTATAATTTGATAAATAGTATTGAAAATTTAGAAGAGTATATTTATGAAATGAAAAAAGAACTAAAAGATGAAAAAGAGGCAATTTTGAAAAAAATAAAAGAGTATAAATATGACAAGTAGAACAGGTTTAGTTGTTAAAAACAACTCTGCATATGTACAGTTATATAAAAGTAAAACTCTTTTAAATATTACAAGTAAAATTTTAAATAATCCAATTGAGCTTATTTGCGATGATACTTGGATAAATAGAATTTTTGATTGGGCTGATGAGAATAAGATTGATGATATACATTGTGTAAAAAAGGGTTTTAATATAAATTACACTAGAGGTATTCCTAGAAATAAACAAGCTTTATTGGAGCTTGAAGAGCTTAATTTATATAAATATAATCTAACTTATTTACCAAGAGAGATTGGAAATCTTACAAAACTGAAAAAGCTACATTTGTACAAAAATAGATTAAGATTTTTACCAAAAGAGTTGGCAAAACTTGAAAATTTAAAGGAGTTAAGTGTATCTAAAAATAATCTTACAAAACTTCCAGATGAGCTTTGTGAACTTAAAAATTTAGAAGTTTTAAGTGCTATTGATAACTCTTTAAGCTATATACCATCAAAAATTGGTGAATTAAAAAAGCTTGAAAAATTAAACTTATTAGGTAATAATTTAAGAATATTACCAAGCAGTATTTGTAAGCTAAAAAAACTTGATAGTTTAAGTGTTTTTGATAATAAACTTGAATCTCTTCCTGAAAATATAGGTCAAATGGAGAGTTTAAATGAACTTTTAATTAATCATAATCAATTAACACATTTACCTGAAAGTATAGGAAATTTAAAAAACCTAAAAGTACTTTGGTTATATGAAAATAGATTAGTTGATTTACCTAAAAGCATAGGTAAATTAAAAAGTTTAACTGATTTATGGATATATTCTAATAATTTAAAAACCATACCATTGGAGATTACATCTTTAACAAATTTAAAAGAGTTGTGGATTTCAAACAACTGTTTAATAGATTTACCTAAAGATTTAGATAAATTAAAAGAGCTAAAAGAGTTTAATATCTCAAAAAATCAAATAAAAAAGCTTCCTAAAGAGTTATCCTCTTTAGAAAAATTAAACTGGCTTGAAGTTGATAAAAATGTATCTATTCCAAAAGAGTTTGACTTATTTATTCAAAAAAGTATTATTAACTTTACCTAAGCTTTTTTATTTTAGAGTTGACATTTTCCATATCGTTTGAGAACTTTTTTAGTAATTGAATTAAAGATATAAAAAAAGTAACCATTGCAGGACCTATAATCATACCCCAAAAACCAAATGTTGAAAGTCCAGCTATAATAGAGAAAAAGATTAGTAGTTCATTTATTTGAGTTCTTTTTTTCACTACTTTATGATTAATATATTTTATAATTACAGGTTTTATAAAGGTATCTGCAATAATTGAAATTACAATAATTGAGTATAAAACAATAGCAAATGCAACAGCTGTTGAGCCTGTAAAGCTTTCATATATTGCTATTGGAAGCCACATTATCATCCCACCAATTACTGGAATTAGTGAAGCAAAACCATATAAAACACCCAATAAAATTCCATCATAACCAAAAAATGAAACAAATACTCCAAATAAAAAGCCCTCTAAAACAGCAGTTGCTAAGATTGAGTATAAAACAACACTCATAACATTAGATGACTCACTAAATAAAGAATCAGAATCCTCAATTTTTAGTGGTAAAACCTCTTTTAAATATCGTAATAAAGAATCAGAATAGAAGTTTAAAAAGAAATAGAATATTAATATTAAAATCATATCAATAATAAATTTTGCTGAGTTCTTACCTAAATATGCCCCAAATGATAAAAGATTTTGTATTAGTTCTTGGACATTTATTTTATCTAAGGCCTTTATAATATCCTCTTTAAAAATGATTATATCATTTGGAAGTAGAGCAACCCAAGTTTCAAATTTAGTCAAAATTTTTGTTAATGCTTGTTGGTCTATATTATTAATCAAAGTGGCAAATGAGAATATACAATAAAGCAATGGAATAAAAAATACTAAGGTTAAAATAATTGTCATAATAACAGAAGAAACAAATCTGCTTGGTATTTTTGATTTCATATATATATTTAGTTGATTTGTAGCAACTGCTAAAAGTAGGGCAACAAATATTGATTTTAAATAGGGATTAAATAGCTCAAATAAAAAATAAAGAGTAATAGCTGTAATTGCTATTAGGAAATATTGTGGTTTCAAAATAGTTTTCCTTCATTTCCCGGATGACTTAATCTAAAAAGTTCATAGGTTTTAACAGAAGCTACTCTTCCCCTAGCTGTTCTTTCTATATATCCATTTGCTAATAAGTATGGCTCAATAGCATCTTCAATTGTACCCTCATCTTCACTAAGTGCTGCTGCAATCGTAGAAAGCCCCATTGGTTTTCCTCTATTTGTAACTAAAAGTTCAAGTAAATTTATATCCATTTCATCAAAACCTGTTTCATTAACTCCAAGTTCATCAAGTGCATATTTACATCTTTTTATATTTATTATAGTCTCATTTTCAACTTCAGCAAAATCTCTTACACGTCTAAGTAATCTAAGGGCAATTCTAGGTGTTCCTCTGCTTCTTCTAGCAATTTCCAAAGAAGCATCTTTTTCACACTCTTTATTAAGTTTTACACCAGCTATTTGAATGATTTTTGATAACTCAAGATGGTTATAAAATTGCATTCTAAAATGCATACCAAACCTCTCTCTTAAAGGATTTGATAACATTCCAGCTCTTGTAGTAGCTCCTATTAATGTAAATCTAGGTAGATCTATTTTTACAGTTTGAGCAGCAGGTCCTGAGCCTATTATAATATCAAGTCTATAATCTTCCATTGCAGGATAAAGTATCTCTTCAACAGCAGGTGAAAGTCTATGAATTTCATCAATAAATAGAATATCTCCCTCTTCAAGATTTGTTAAAATTGCAGCTAAATCACCTGATTTTTCAATCATAGGACCTGCTGTAATTTTGATATTTGTATTCATTTCATTTGAGATAAGATAAGATAGTGTAGTTTTTCCAAGACCTGGAGGTCCATAAAATAAAATATGATCTAAAGCTTCTCCTCTTTTTTTACTAGCTTCAATAAAAACTTTTAGATTTCTTTTTATTTTTTCTTGACCAATATAATCATCCCAAGAAGATGGTCTTAAACTAACTTCAACACTCTCATCTTCAAAAGAGATTTGCTCCACATTAACTAATCTATCATCCACTTTTAATATTCCTCATCTTTGTTTGGGAAAGAGGCATCTTGTACATTTTCTCTATAATTTGAAACAGCTTCTTTTACAAGTTTTCCACCATTTAAATAGTGTCTTACAAATTTTGGTTTAAAATCTTCAAAAAAACCTAACATATCTGACCAAACTAAAACCTGTCCATCAGTCACATTCCCAGCACCAATTCCAATAATAGGTATATTTACAGCTTCAGTGATTTTTTTAGCAGCATCACTTTTAACACCCTCAAGAACTATAGCAAAAGCACCTGCTTTTTCAATAGCTTTTGCATCTTGGATTAACTGTTCTGTGTCTTCAAAAGATTTACCTCTAACCTTATATCCACCCTCACTTCTAACATATTGGGGCATAAGTCCAATATGTCCCATAACAGCGATTGAGTTTGAAGTCAGATGTTTAACAATATCAGCTCTATCTTCACCACCCTCTATTTTAATAGCTGCTGCGTTTGTTTCCCTATAAACTTTTATAGCATTTGTTAAAGCTTCATCTTTATTTATATAAGTACCAAATGGCATATCAAGAATAACAAATGCCTCTTTTGCACCTTGGCAAACAGCTTGAGTATGGTAAATCATTTGCTCTAATGTTGCTGATAAAGTATCAGGTTTTCCTGCAAAACTCATATTTAAACTATCACCTACTAAAATCATATCAACCTCTTTTTCAAAAAGTTTTGCAAAAAGAGCGTCATAAGCCGTAATCATTGTTAATTTTTTTATATTTTTGGCTTTTTTTATTTTTGTAATGTTTATTTTTTCAAAATTATTTTTAATAATACTCACAATAATCCTTTATAATTCAGTCAATATTGTATCTAAATTTTACTTTTTCTTATTAGAAAGAGAGAGATAAAATTCAAATACTCATTTCACATAAAGAAGAATTTAGTTAAAATATTTGCATTTATTTTTAATTAGGATTATATTTTGAAAAAACTTGTTGGATATATTACTGCATCACTACCTGAAAACAATTTTACAATAGATTTAGCTTTAAGCATGAAAGAATCAGGTGTTGATATTTTAGAGTTAGGAATTCCATTTTCTGACCCCGTTGCTGATGGTCCGGTTATTGAAAAAGCTAACTTAATAGCTTTGGAGAGTGGATTTAAATTAAAAGATTTATTTGAAGTTTCAAGTAAAATTGCCCCTGAAATTAGAACTTTATGGATGGGTTATGCAAATCCTTTTTATCACTTTGGTGCTGAAAAGTTTTTTGCAAAAGCTCAAGAGCTTGGTATTAAAGGAGCGATTATCCCTGACCTTCCTTTAGAAGAGGCTATAAAGTATAATAAATTAGCAGCTCATTATGAGCAATCTATTATCTCTTTTGTAGCACCAACTCATAGTGAAAATAGAATTAAAAAAGTAGTAGAACACTCAAAAGAGTTTGTTTATATGGTTGCATATGCAGGAATTACAGGAAGTGGACAAGAAGAGGATTTATCTGATATTATTGATAATGTTAGAAAATATACAAAAACTCCCCTATATATAGGTTTTGGTGTTGATGAAAAAACAGCTAAAGCTAAAGCTAAAAATGTAGATGGTGTTATTGTAGGTTCTACATTTGTAAAACACTTAATAGATAGTAGTTTAAGTAATAGTGAAAAAATTCAAAGAATAACAACTGCTGCTAAAGAGATTAAAGAGAAGATTAACGAATAATGCAATTAATAGATGATGAAATAGAGTTTGTAGAAAACAGTAGGGAGTGTTCCTACTTCGATAATGAAATTTCAGACATTAGATATAGATATATAAAAAATTGCAGTGTTGATGATTATCAAAATATGCTTGAGCATGGTTGGCGTAGATTTGGTAGAATGCATTTTGTACCTGAATGTAAAAGTTGTACAAAATGTATAAGTATTAGAATTGATGTTGCAAACTATAAGTTTTCAAAATCAGAAAAAAGAGTATTGGCAAAAAATAAAGATACAAAAGTTTTTATTCAGCCACCAAGTATTTCTGTTGACCATTTAGCTTTATATGATAAATATCATAATTTTATGAGTAAAAAGAAAAACTGGACTTACTCTCCAATAGAGCCTATTGAGTATAGTAGGTCTTATGTGGAGGGAAAATCATCTTTTACAAAAGAGTTTTTATATATGAGAGATAATAAGTTAGTAGGTGTTGCCTTAACTGATGTTTTACCAAAATCAATCTCATCAATTTACTGTTTTTATGACCATGATTATGATAACTTGTCAATTGGTAAGTTTTCTATTTTAGCCCAAATTAAAGTAGCAAAACAACTCAAAATACCATATATATATTTAGGTTATTGGATTAAAAAACATTTTTCTATGGGTTATAAAGAATCATATCAACCTTTTGAAGTTTTAAAAAATAGGGCTTCTTTGGAAGAAGATACTATTTGGGAAAAATATAAGGTATAATAATCAAAAATAATAATTTTTATTAAGGTTTAATTTATGAAAAAATTATCAGTTTTATTTCTTCTAATAGTTTCATTCTCTTTTGCAAGTGGTGATTATACTCCAAATGAGGTAGATTGTTTGGTTATAAAAGAAGAGAATTCAATTATTTGCAAATATATTAGTGAGCGTTCAAGTGAAGATAGATTTATAAATGTGGAGTGGATTGACCCAAATGGTGATTTGTCACGAAGTAGAAAAATTCTTTTTCCATCAGGTCATGGTTCTGTTTATGACTTTAGGTATTTAAGTGGAAGAGCTGAGGGAATTTGGACTTTTAAAGTCTTTGATATGAATAAAGAGTACAAACTTGAATTTAAAATTGAACTAGAGTAAAAATTTTACTCTAGATACTAAAAATATTGTATGTTATAAAAGATAATATCCATGCGGTTGTTGTTGTAAACATAAATAGATAAACTAAATATCTCCATCCACCAGCTTCCCTTGTAAATACCATTGATGCAGCTAAACAAGGCAAATAAATCATAACAAATACAATAAATGACATTGCAGAGGCAAAGGGAATGTTATTTTGTATTTTTTGAAGTAGTGTATCACTCTCTTCATTTATCTCTCCACCCAAGCCATATAAAATACCAAGTGTTGAAACAACTATCTCTTTAGCTGCTAATCCTGTTTCTAAGGCAACAGTCATTTTCCAATCAAATCCAAGCGGAGCAAAAAGTGGCTCTGAAAACTTACCTATTTTACCTAAGTATGAGTTTTCTAAATTATAAAGAAGTAGTTCATTTTGTAACTCTAATTTCTCTTTTTCACTACTTGCTACTTCGATTTTATTATTGATTGTTTCTTCAAAAAGTGGATATTTTGGATAGTTTGAAGCAAACCAAATAAGTAATGAAGCAGCTAAAATATAAGTTCCTGCTTTTTTTAAATACATCAATGCTTGATTTGAAACTGTATGCCAAATAAGTCTAAAAGAGGGCATTCTATATTTTGGCATCTCCATCACAAAAGGTTCATCTTCACTTTTAAATACAGTCATTTTAAGTACTTTTGCTGCAAACAGACCTAAAATAGCACCTGAAATATATATTAAAAATAGAATATTTCCAGCATTCTCTTTTGGAAAAAAAGCTCCTGTAAATAGGACATAAATAGGTAATCTTGCACCACAAGACATAAAACCTATAATAAATAGAGTCAGTAATCTATCTTTATCATTTTTTAGTGTTCTTGCAGCCATATAAGCTGGAACAGAACATCCAAAACCTGTTACTAAAGGAATAAAAGATTTTCCATTAAGTCAAAATTTATGAAAAAAACCATCTAGTAAAAAAGCAACTCTACTCATGTAACCAGTTGTTTCAAGTAGTGCAATACCAAAAAATAGTATCACAATATTTGGAACAAAAAGTATAACAGCACCAACACCTGCTATCGCACCATCAGCAATCAAAGATGAAACTTGATTATCCCCTAAAACATTTTTTGTAGCATCAATAAGCGTTGCAAAAAAAGCATCAATCATATCCATTGGAATATTTCCAAGTTCAAAAGTTAATTGAAAAAGCGACCACATAAAAAATAAAAATATTGGAATACCAAGTATTTTATTTATTAAAATTGAGTCAATTTTTGAGCTTAAGTCAATTTGTTCCTCTTTTTTTCTTGTTACAACTTCTTGAGCAGCACCTCTTGCAAAGGCATTTTTTTCTTCAGAAAAAATTTCTTCTAAGTCTTTGGTATTATAGTGAATATAAATATGCTCAAAAGCTTCAGATAAGATAGGCTGTAACTCTATCCAGATTGGTTCATCATGAACTTTTAAATATGTTTTTTTATCTTCTTGTAGAAGCTTAATTGCTAACTCTCTATAGTGAACATCACTTTTATATTTTTTCTCTCTTAAAAGAGTCTTTATATTGGATATCTCTTCTTCAATAACATCAGAAAAAATAAGTTTTGATTCAAATTTTAAAGAGCTGAATTTATTAATAAGTGCTTGAATTAACTCTTCAATTCCTGTTCTATTTTTTGCTGAGGTTTTAATACAAGGTTTACCAATTATTTTACTTAATTGTTGAGCATCTATTGAAATACCTTCATTATCAGCTTCATCACTCATATTTAAAGCAATTACCATTTTTTTATCTAAGGCTAAAAGTTCTGAAGTAAGATATAGATTTCTTTCTAAATTTGTAGAGTCTATTACATTTAATATAATATCATAGTAATCTTTTTCAAGATAGTTTTTTGTAACTCTCTCTTCAATAGTATACTCATTTAAAGAGTAAGAACCCGGTAAATCAGTGATTTGAAATAAATAGTCATTGTAAATAAACTCAATTTGTTTTTTTTCAACAGTAACACCTGAAAAATTCCCAACTTTTAATCTAGAGTTTGAAATTGAGTTAATAAGCATAGATTTACCAACATTTGGTTGGCCAACTAGTGCTATTTTTATTAGTTTTTTATCATTTATATTTGACATTCTGTTTTTTCTACTTCTATTGTTTTTGCTTCATTTATTCTTAATGCAATTTTCGTACTATGGAGCTTTATTTCAATAGTATTTTTAGAAAGAGTTTGTTCAATTACATAAACAACAGCCCCTTTTGTTATACCAAAAGAGTTAAATCTAGATTTTAAAACAGAATCTGATGTGATTTTTATGATTTTACCACATTCACCTTTTTGTAATTCACTTAAGTTCATAACATACCTACTAATTATTAATAATAATTATCATTGTACTAGAAAAATTTTAAATAATTACTTAAGTGATTATAATTATCAGTTTGATTTTTTTATAATTATTTGTTATACTCCTACGCAATATTTAAAAGGAAATTTTTATGAAATTTAGCAGAGATATAAATGAGCTAAAAGGTGAATTAAAAAAAATCGTAAAACAAAAAGGGCTTAAGTATACAGAACAAAGAGAAATAATATTACAAGTGCTTTTAAACGCACCTGGGCATTTAAGTGCTGAGGATGTTTATAATGAGGTAAAAATTAATTTTCCTGATTCAAACATAGGAATAGCAACAGTATATAGAGCATTGAGTTTCTTAGAAGAGGTACATTTAATTACTTCAATTTCATTTGGGACAGATGGAAAAAAATATGAAACAAATACTAAATCTCATCATGATCACTTAATTTGTACATCTTGTGGAAAAATTATTGAGTTTGTTGATGAAGATATTGAAAGAAGACAAGATAAAATAGCTAAAGAGAATGGCTTTAAAATTACAAATCATGTTATGCAACTTTTTGGTAACTGTTCTGATTGTCAATAATATTTAAGGTTTAACCTTAAATATTATTCTATAGATTGTAAATAGAGATTATGTTTAATAATCTTTTTGAAATGTTTAAATTTTTTTAAAATTTTCATTTTATTTCTCCACACTTATATTCACAATTTTTACATTTATTCAAATC
>CBFIGT010000007.1:0-27924 GCA_965662175.1 Arcobacter sp.
ATATAAAAGCGGCAAAAAATGGCACACGTCATCTTTTGTCGCTTTTTTTAGGTCTGATGAAAAGCTCTCTTTAGCTTTTGTTACTTCAAAAAAAGTGGGCAATGCTGTCCAAAGAAACAAAGCTAGAAGAAGACTTAGAGCCATTGTTTTAGAAAATGAAGAAAAAATCATTTCAGGTAAATATATTTTTGTTGCCAAGCAAGAATTACTTGGAAAAACATATACAGAGCTCAAAAAAGATTTTAATTTTGCATTTAAACGTTTAGAACTGTACAAATGAAACTAATATTTAAGTATCTTTTAAAATTTTATCAAACGTTTATTTCTAAATTTACTTATCCAAGTTGTAGATTTTACCCAACTTGTTCAGAATATGCCATATGGCAGTTTGAAAACAACTCTTTTTTTAAGGCGTTTTATTTTACAATAACACGGATATTAAAATGTAATCAGCTTTTTGATGGAGGAATAGATTATCCAAAAGTAAAAAAAGTTCCTTATAAGAGTATTTTATTTAAAAAGATTAAGGTTAAATATTGGTTAATACCAACAAAAGACAATAAATACATTGTAATTAAAAATTGGGAGAATAAGAAGAATAATGAATAACGTAAACGGTAATCAAGGTATGCAAAAACGAATGTTAATTATGACATTAGTTGTTTTTGTATTTTTTATAGCATATGAGTTTTTAGTTTTAAAGCCACAACAAGAGGCAAAAGCTGCAAATCAAACTCAAGAGACAAAAGTTGACAATCAAGCTCCAGCAGTTGTAAATAGTTCTAATCCTGCATCAGCACCACAAAGTACAGATGGAGCAACACCTTCAAATGTTGTTGATGCTTTATCAAGTAAGACAATTGCACCAAATGATATTATTTCAACAATTACTACTGGTAAAAACCTTATTGAAATAGATAAATTAGGTAGAATTGCACAAGTTACACTATTAGAAGAACAGTATATTAATGAAGATAGTTCTCATATTAAACTTTTTGAATCAAATCAATTAAGACCATTAGAAGTAAGATTTGCTAATTCAAATATCAATAATCAAGCTTTTAAAGTAAGTGTTATTGCAAGTAGTAGTAAAGTTGATGCAACTAAAGAAATACAAAAATTAGTTTTAACTCAAAATTTAACTGATACTGTTTTAACAAAAACTTTAACATTTTATCCTGATGGACATTATGATATTGATGTAAAAGCTACAAACAATCAACAGTTTTTTATTACACAAGGGTTTAGACCAAATGTTTTAGCTGATATGTATGCTGATCATGGAGTATTAGTTAAACAAGCTGATGGAATTTTAGATTTAACAGTAGATGAGAATTTAGATAAATCTAAAACATATACTGGTACAAACTTTGTAAGTTCATTTGATAGATATTATGCAACAGTAGCTTATAATTTTAATAAAGCACTTCAAGTTTCTTTAATGCCTGACAAAGAATCAAATCCACAAGCTTTTATTCATTCTTATAATAGTGCTATTGATTTTTCTGGTTATATTGGACCAAAAGAGTATAAAACTTTAGCTGCCTTAAATAAAGGTTTAACAGATGTTATTGAGTATGGTTGGTTTACATTTATTGCAAATCCAATGTTTTTATTCTTACAATTTATTCAATCATATGTTGGTAACTGGGGATGGACAATTGTAATTGCAACAATATTAATTAAATTAGTACTTTATCCATTGTCTTATAAGGGTATGGTATCTATGCAAAAGCTAAAAGATTTAGCTCCAAAGATAAAAGATATTCAAGCTAAATATAAAGATGATAAACAAAAACAATCAGCACATATGATGGAATTATATAAAAAACATGGTGCAAATCCTATGGGTGGATGTTTACCATTGATTTTACAAATTCCTGTATTCTTTGCTATTTATAGAGTTTTATTAAATGCGATTGAATTAAAAGGTGCTGAGTGGATTTTCTGGATTCAGGATTTGGCAGAGATGGATCCATATTTTGTATTACCAATTTTAATGGGTGCAACAATGTTCTTACAACAAAAAATTACACCTAATACATTACAAGATGAAACGCAAAGAAAAATCTTCCAAATGTTACCTGTTTTATTTACGTTCTTCTTCTTGTGGTTCCCTGCAGGTTTAACACTTTACTGGTTTATTAATAACTTGTTTACAATTGGACAACAATTTTATATTAACAAACTATTTGATAAAAAAAGAGAAATGGAAAAAGTTAGTAAGAAAGCAGTTAATAACAAATAGGAAAATATTATGAAAAAATTTGAAGCAAAAACTTTAGAAGAAGTATACGAATTAGCGTCAAATGAATTTAGATGTTCAATCACTGATTTAAGCATAGAAATAATCCAACAGCCAAGTAAAGGTTTCCTTGGCTTTGGTAAAAAGAGTGCTATTATTAGTGTAGAACTAAAAAGAAAATTTAAAAGAGATAATAAGCCTAGAGAACAAAAATATAGAAAAACTAATATTAATATTGAAGATGTTTCTGAAAAGATAGCAAATAGTAATATTGAAAGAAAAAAAGAGCCAAAAAAAGTAGAAGAGAATATTTCAGTACCTAATGTTGAGGGGAAAGAGCAAATATTTGATAAATTTTATACTAATGAAAATGACAAAGAAGATGTTGCAAAAATTATTATAAAAAAAGATAAGCAAGAGATTTTAGATGAAGTTAGAGAAAATATCAATAATCTTTTCTTAAATACATGTTATGAAATAAGTGAAATAAAAGTAGAATTTTATGATGAAGAGACTCTTTATATAGAGTTTAATGGAGAAGATTCAGCACTTTTAATTGGTAAAGAGGGATATAGATATAAAGCTTTATCTTATATTTTATTTAACTGGATTAATGAAAAATATAATCTTATGCTAAGACTTGAAGTTGCTGAATTTTTGAAAAATCAGGAGCAATCAATTTATAACTATTTAGAACCTGTTATTGAAACTATTAAAGAAACAGGTAGTTTTAAAACAAAACCCCTAGATGGAATTTTAGTACATATTGCACTTAAAAAATTAAGAGATGAGTTTCCTAATAAATATGTTGCCGTTAAAACAAATGTTAAAGGCGATAAATATGTATTAGTAAATGAGTATAGAAGTAAGCAAAACTAATTATGTTTAATGAAACTATTGCTGCAATTGCAACGGCCAATGGAATTGGTTCTATTTCTATTATTAGAGTAAGTGGTAAAGATGCTTTATCATTTGCTTTAAAACTTTCAAAAAAAGATAACTTAACTCCTAGATATGCTACATTATCAAATATTTATAACTCAAATGGTGAGATAATTGATGAGGCATTACTTATATATTTTAAAAATCCTTACTCATTTACAGGTGAAGATATAGTTGAATTTCAGTGTCATGGTGGAGTTGCTATTTCAAATATTATGCTTGAAGAGCTTATTAAATTAGGAGCTAGATTAGCAAATCCAGGTGAGTTTTCTAAAAGAGCATTTTTAAATAATAAAATTGATTTATCAAAAGCAGAAGCAATTGCTAAACTTATTGAAGCTAGAAGTGAAGATGCTGTTAAACTTTTAGCTAGGCAATTAAAAGGTGAATTAACAAATTTTGTAAACGATATTAGGGATGATTTACTCTTTATGTTAGCTTACACTGAGGTAAATATTGATTATGCAGAAGAGGATTTACCAGCTGATATTTTTGAGCAAATTGAAAATAAACTTGAAAAAATTCTTATAAAATTATCTGATACTTTAGAATCAAGTAAAAGAAGAGAGGGTTTAATAGAGGGTTTCAAAGTAGCAATTATTGGTAAACCTAATGTTGGTAAATCATCTTTATTGAATAAGCTTTTAAATTTTGACAGGGCTATTATAAGTGATATCGCAGGAACTACTAGAGATACAATTGAGGAGTCAGTTAGAATTGGCACTCATATTATAAAAATTGTTGATACAGCAGGAATACGTGAAGCTAGTGATGTTATTGAAAAAATTGGAATTGAGAAATCATTAAGTGCTGTAAATGAAGCTGATATTATAATTTCATTATTTGATAACTCAAAAGAGTGTGATAGTGAAGATAAAAAAATATTATCTATTTTAAATGATATTTCAGATAAAGAAAAAATTGTTGTATTAAATAAAATTGACTTAGAGAATAAGTTTGATAAATCAGTTTTAAAAGATGAATATGTTGAGTTAAGTACAAAAAACAGTATTAATGAATTAATAGCAAGAATAGAGAAAATATTAGATAATAATTCCCATGATGATAATATGACTCTAATATCAAAAAGACAAGTTGATGCTGTAGAGAAGACCCTTTATCATATTTTAGAATCTAAAACACCACTTATTACAGGTGAATTAGAGTTTTTTGCACATCATATAAATGAATCTATTGAAAATATCTCTATGATTACAAGGCCTTATGAGAATGATCAGATGTTAGATATTATGTTTGGCTCTTTCTGTTTAGGAAAATAGTTAAGGTTTTTCTATCCAGATTAATTTAGCATTCTCTTTTGCTATGTTTATCCAAGTATTAGTATCAAACTCTATTTTTAAAACTTCACCTGGTTTTATCTCCTCTTTATAAACATCTAAAACTATTGTTAATGCTGTCAATGATGGATTGTGTCCAATTAAAAACATTTCATTGACACTATCAAATGTATAAGTTATAGTTTCAAATAATTCATTTACAAAGGCTTGAAAAAGTACTTCATTGTACATTATATTTTTATCATATTTTAAAATTTTAGATACAATTTCAGCTGTTTGTCTTGTCCTAGAAGCAGGACTAGCTACAATTAAATCAGGCTTTATTTTTAAAGAGTATAAATTTTCAGCAATTATTTTTGCCTCTTCTAATCCCTCTTTTGATAATTTAATATCAAAATCATCTTGATTAGGTATTGCAATCTCTTTGTGAGGATGTCTCATTATATAAAGTGTTTTCATCTATTTAGTCCAAATATTGATTTATAAAATTATTTGTTATATTGTAAGGAATTTTACCTAGAAAAAAAATAAAATAGAGATTATTTTTATTGATTAAATATTTATTAATATTAAAGTAATAAAATTATAAAAATAAAAGGAGATTTATGGAACAAATTAAGACTATTTTCTTTCTTACGCTTTTAACGGTATTATTTGTATTTATTGGTTTTTCTTTTGGTGGTGCAAATGGTGCATTAATTGCATTTTTACTTGCCGCTGGAATGAACTTTTATGCATATTATTATTCTGATAAGCATGTATTAAAACATTATAATGCTGTTCCAATTGAAGATAGAACAAACTATATTTATAAAATTGTTCAAAAATTAACATATAAGGCAAATTTACCTATGCCAAAAATATATATTATTCCAGATAGTGTACCAAATGCTTTTGCAACAGGAAGAAATCATAATAATTCAGCAGTCGCTGTAACTCAAGGTTTGGTAAATTTATTAAATGAGAAAGAGATTGAAGCTGTTATTGCTCATGAATTATCTCATATAAAACATTATGATATTTTGATTGGTACAATTGCTGCTGTTTTTGCAGGAGCTATTGCTATGATAGCAAATATGATGCAATTTTCTTCAATGTTTGGAGGAAATAATCGACAAGGTGTAAATCCTATTGTTATGCTTTTACTAGCAATTATAGTTCCTATAGCAGCTTCAGTTATACAAATGACTGTAAGTAGAAGTAGAGAGTTTTTAGCAGATGAAGGGGCTGCTAGAATTACAAATAATCCAGCAGCTTTACAAAGTGCTCTTTCAAAGCTAGAAAGCTATGCTAAAAGAGGTGATTTACATGAAGCAACAGAAGAGACCGCACATATGTTTATCATAAATCCTTTTTCAGGAAGAGATATAAAGTTTGGAAATTTGTTTAGAACACATCCTACAACGGAAGATAGAATCGCAAGACTTGAAGAGTTGAAGTTTGAATTAGAGAAATAAGTAAAGATAAAAAGAGTTAATATTTTATTTAAATATTAACTCAATAATAGTACCTTTATTTTCTTGTGAGTTGATTTTTATTTCCATTTCTAATTCTAAAACTAATCTATGAACAATATGCATTCCAATACCGTGACCTAGTTCATTTTCAGTGTATGATCTTTCAAAAACTTTTTTTGGGAACTTTATTCCTTTTCCATTATCTTTTATATTTAAGATATTGTTATTAAAACTTATATCTATTTTTGGATTTTCACTTGAATATTTACAAGCATTTGATAAAATATTTTCTATAATTCTTGAAATTGCTTTTTCATTTGAGTCTACAAGCATATCTTTTTTTTCGATATTTATTTTAACTTCTGGAAATAATATTTTAAAATTTTCTTCTTTTATTTTAAGTATTTGATATAAGTTTAGTTTCTCTTTTTTTATATCTTTATTTAAAAAGATTTCAAGGTTTTCATACAGTGAAGCTATGTTTTTTGCACTTTGTTCAATTCTATAAATCTTTTTCTTTGCTTTTTCATCTTTTATTTCACGACTTAAAATTTTGCTATTTAGTAAAATTGCAGTTGAGGGGGTATTTAAATCATGAATCAAATCTTTTATAAATCTATCAAGATGAGTTATTGTTTCATTCATAGGTTTTAAAGATATTTTTGCAAGAATAAAACTAATAATCAAAAAAACTATATGAGAAATAATTTGCCAAAAGAGTACAAAATGTTTCGCTTTTTTTATTTCATTATCAATAATAGTTGCATCTATTTTTACTAAAATATTATGATTATCTATTACAGAGGGAAATACTTTTGTATAAAAATTACCTTCTTTAATTGGGAGTTGGTATTTTACGATATCTTTTTTTATACGCTCAAAACTATAAGATTTTTGAACATATGTGAAGTTTTTCTGTTTTTGAGTAATAATATACTCATGCATTTTCATAGCATGTTTTTGAAGAATAAATGTTTTTTGTTGTCCATGATAAATATACCCTAAAATAAGTATAAAAATAGCAGTTGATAAAAAGTATATCAATGTAAATTTTATAAGGGATTTTTTTTCATAATTGTTCACATTTATATCCTATTCCTCTTAAGTTTATGATATTTAATCCAAGTTTTTTTAGCTTTGAAATTTGTACTCTCAAAGCTGCTTCACTTCCCTCTTCACCTTCATGTATATGGTATAAAATCTCCTCTTTAGAGATGATTTTATCAATATTTTTAATAAAAAGTTCAAAAAGTTTGAACTCAAAAGGAGATAAATGAACTTCTATATTATCTTTAAAAATTAGCTCTTTTTTTATATCAAATCTTAGGTTTTTATATACAATAGACTCTCCATAAGATTTAAAAGATTTCTTAATTTGAGCATTTATTCTAATAATAAGTTCATCTAAATCAAAAGGTTTTTTTATATAATCATCTGCTCCAATTTTAAAACCTTTTGAAAGTGATTCTATATCAATTCGTGCTGTTATAAAAATAGCAGGGGTTAAATCCCCACTTTGTCTTAAATCATTTAATAATTCAAAACCATTTAAAAAAGGTACATTTACATCAAATAAAAATATATCATAGTTTTTTATAAAGCTTTTTTCTAAAGCTAATTTTCCATCTTTTACCCAAGTTGTTTCAAAGCCCTCAGCCTCTAAGATATCAAAAATTGTATCTCCTAAGATTAAATCATCTTCAAGTAAAAGTATTTTATACATCTTATTTCCTTCGATTAAAATATGATTATATCAACTTTTAGATTTATGCATCCAAACAAAAAATAGAGGAATAAAAATTAGCGTTAAAAATGTTCCTACTATCAATCCTCCAATTACAACAGCACCCAAAGGAGCTAATCTCTCTAATCCAATTGCCCAGCCAAGAGAAACAGGAATCATCCCAACGCTTACACTAATAGCTGTCATTAAAACAGGTCTTGTTCTTGTTTTGATACTTTCAATCATTGCCTCTTTTGCATCAAGTCCATTATGTAATTTTTCTAGTGCAAAGTGAATCAATAAAATAGCATTATTTACAATTACTCCTGCTAGCAAAATAAAGCCAATCATAGCACTCATAGAACTATGATAATCAAGTAATATAAGTATCCATGAAGCACCACCAATAGTCAAAGGAATTGATAAAATTATCAAAATTGGTATTTTCAAAGAGTTAAACATAGGAATCATAACTAAAAATATTAATACAATTCCAATTCCAACTGCTTTTACTATTCTAATTGAAGAGTCTTGAAACTGTTGTATATCTCCTGTATGTATTAGTTTTATATCATTTGGTAATACTATATCTTTTGAAGCCTCCTCGAAGTTTGCCATTAGATGAGAGATAGAAGCTTTCTCTCTAAAACCTAAAATATCAATAGTATAATCTAAATTCTCTCTTGTGATAATATTTGGTTCTAACTCTTTACTAAGTGTTGCGATTGCATTTAAAGGAATTTTACCTTTTGGTGTTGTTATTAAAAGTGTCTCTAAAGATTTGATACTTTTAATACTTTTTTTCTCAACCCAAACTCTAACTGGAAAATCAATACTATTATTAATAGGAAATAAAGAGATATTAGCACCTCTTAAAACAGCTTGAACTTGTGCTACTATATCTTTTTCTTTTATTTCATAATTGAAAGCTTTTTTCTTATCTATATTTAAAATATATGAAATATTATCAATCTCCCAAGATTTACTTACATTTACAATTCCTTTTGTTTCATACATAGCTTTTTCATACTCTAAAGCTTTGTCATAAAGCTTATTTAAATCATTTCCATATAAAGTAACATCAATATTAGCTTTAATACTAGCCATCGCTGTAGCACCTGAATCACTCACTTCTAATCTTTTTATATTAGGAATTAAAGCTAGTTTTTCTCTTAAGTCTCTTTCAATATCCCAAATAGTGTTTTTTCGCTCGAACCTATTTACATAGTTTGCAACTATTAAAATAGTATTAACTCCACCACCACTTCCGATACTTAAAACAGATGCTTCTCCTCCTATTGAAGAGGAAATTGTTTGAATCTGTTTATCTTCTAAAAGTATCTTTTCTGCTTGATTTAAAATCTCTTCTGTTTTTTCAATTGCTAAGTTTGAATCTGTTTGAATTTTTATTTTAACAGCACCTGTGTCCATTGCTGGCATTAACTCTTGTCCTGCCATTGGCATTACTATTTTTGCACTTACAAGAAAAAGAACAAAAAGTCCAAAAAGATAGAGTGTTGCAATAGATTTTTTTTCTAAAGCTAATTCTGTAGAACTTACAAAAAATTTAGCAAAAAAGTCATTTAGTTTTTTACTTAAGATATTGAATTTTTCTTCTAAATTTAGAAGATGTTTGTTGTTTATTGCTAAAATTTTTGTAGAAATAAGTGGAACAAAAGTAATAGATACAAAATATGAAGCAATAAGTGCTAAAAGTAGAGTTCCAATAAGTGGACCAAATACTGTTTGTGGATAATCTCCTACAAACAAAATAGGAAGTAGAGCAATAATAGTTGTCAAAGTTCCAGAAAAATCTGCAAACATAATTTCACTTGTTCCATCTTCAACGGCTTTTCCCATAGGTTTTTTTAAAGAGCTAAAATGTCTTTCAATATTTTCAACAACTACAACTGTATCATCAAGTAATAGTCCTAAAGCTAGTATAATAGCTGTCAAAGTGATGATATTAAATTCAAAATCAAAAAGCCACATTAAAGCTAAAGTTGAGATATAAACCATTGGAATAGTAAAAAGAACTACTAAAAGTTGTCTAAATGAAGCTAAAAAAATAAAGACAACAATCATAGACATAATAATAGCATCCCTTAAAGATTCAAACATATTTGAAGTACTTTGAATAATAGTTGTTTTTTGAGTATCTGTTATTTCAAAAGATAAATTTGGATACTCATTTTTAACTCTTTCTAACTCTTTTTCAACAGCTTCAATACTTGAAATTACATCAGCATTATCATTTCTTTGTATACTCAAAGCGATAGCTTTTTTACCATTTCCATGATAAATAGCACTATTATTATAGTGCCCAAAATAGATATTTGCTACATCTTTAAGTTTTAAATCTTTTGAAATTTGTATCTCTTGTAACTTATGAATAGCATCTTTTTGCTCTTTTATTTTTAATAAAAATCTATTTGTTTTATTATCAACAGTTCCTAAAGCATAGTCTTTATTATTTTGTTTTACGATATCCATAACTTCTAAAAGTGTAAGATTATATCTATCAAGCTTACTTTTATCTACTATTATTTGTAGCTCTTTTTTATAGCCTCCAAAAATATCTACATTTGCGATACCTGGAAGTTTTAAAAACTCTTTTGAGATATCATTTTGTAAAATCTGTCTGATACTTTCAAGTTCTAAACTATTTTTTGATGAAACTGATATCGTAATAATAGGTGCAGTTGATTCTGATATTTTATCTATTTGTGGCTCTAAAATATCACTTGGAAGTGAAGATTTTATTTTATCAATTGCATTTCTTACATCACTAGTGGCATCTATTAAACTTTTTTCATAGTTAAATTCAGCCTTTATTACACAAACTTCATCAATAGTTGAAGAGTAAACTCTTCTTATTTTATCAATTGTATATAGTTCGCTCTCAACAGCAATAGCGATATTTGAAGCCATATCTTTTGCAGAAGCACTAGGTTGAACTATGATAATAGCTACTTCAGGTCTATTTGAGTTTGGAAATAGTTTTTTATCTAATTTAAAATATGCATTTACTCCTAAAAATAAAAAGAGTGCCAAAATTGAGTAAATAAAAAATGGACGAGCTAATATTGCTCTTACTAAAGTTCTCATTTTTCTTCTACTATTTTATAGTTATTACTACTTGGTAAAGTAGCAAGTTTAGAAGCACTTGCAAGGGCAACTTTTTGATTTACTCTCTCTTTTAAGACTACAAATTTATCATCTTGAAGTACTACTTCAACTTTTTTAAATTTAAACAATTCATTCTCATAAACTACAATATAAGTTCCATCTTTTTTATGTAAAATTGTATTTATAGGAAGTGAAAAATCATTAGTTTTTTTTGTGATAACTTTTATATTCACAAAACTATCAATTGGTAAATCTAAGTTTGTATCTAAATCAATTTCGGCTTGATATAAAGAGTTGTTGGCACTTTTTAAGATTTTTGTGATTTTCGCTTTTGTTAAATTATTAGAATCATTTATAATAACTTCTAAACCTTTGATAATATCTTTTGAAGCAAAAGAGAAAGTAAGTTTTTGTTTATTATCAAGAATAGTTAAAATAGCTTTATTTGCTGTTATTAAATCTCCTTCATTTACAAATATTTCTCCAGCTATTCCATCTTTTGAAGCTTTTATATTATAGTAATCCAAGCTAGCTTTTTTTGAATCATAAGAGTTTTTCATAGCTTTAAGTTCATACTCTTTTGCTTCTATACTTTTTAATGTAGAGTCAAGTTTTGATTTTTTTATTTCGTACTCTACATTTGAGAGTTCAAAGTTCTCTTTTGATAAACCACCTGCTTTATAAAGGATGCTATTTCTATTTAATCTATTTTTTGAAGCATTCAAATCGTTTTCAAGTGAACTAATATTTGCTTTTATACTTTGAAGTGATGATTGAATTGATTTTATTGAATTTTTTATCTGTTTTAAAGATTCATTTAACTCTTTACTATCAATTTTTATAATCAAATCACCTTTTTTTATAATATCATTTTCATTTACATAGATTTTTTCTATAAAGCCTGTTACTTTAGTAGCTAAATTAATAGACTTAGATGATTCTAACTTAGCTGTAAATGAGCTACTTTGTTCTATATTTCTTCTTTTTTCTTCTACAACATTTAGACTAAAAATAGGTTTTTGTGCTGTTTGTAAAGATGATAAATCATCTTTTTTGTTTTTGATTAATTTTATTGCACCTAAAATTATTGTGATTAGTATCACAAATAAAACTATTTTTTTCACTTTGACTCCTTGAGTATATAATCAAGATAAAAGTATGATTTTAAAAGATTATATTTTGCTAATATTTTTTTTGATTTAACAATCGCATTTGAACTTTTTGCATAAAGATAGGTATAAATATCAATTGCTTCTTGTTCATATCTTATTTTTTCTATTTTTTCACTCTCACTTGTAAATAAAAACTCTTTTGAACTACCTAAATATAAATCATTGTTTTGTTTTATCTTATTTATAGCTTCTGTTATATTTTGTTTTATTTCAAGCCTTCTTTTTTGTAGTTCTAAAGAGGCTTGTTGTTGTGCAATTTTTGCTTTTTGTACTAATAAGCTTGTTTTCCCAAAATCAAAAATATTCCAATTTAGTGTAACTCCTGCTTGCCAAATTTTATCCTCATCTCCCTCATTTGAGTATACTTTGCTATATTGTGTATTTGCAGTGATTTTTGGATAATAAGATGATTTTGCTTTTTGGTACTCATTTGCTGTTTTTTGATAATTTAGAAAGCTAATTTTATATGTAGATAAGTTTTCAATTTTATCAAAGTAGTGTTTGTTATCTAAAAGTCTATTTTTTAAAATCTCTTTTTTAGACTCTTTGATATCTTCTATTTTCAACTCTTTTAAATCATCTTCATAGTTTATTAATATAGCTAATGAAGATTTTAAAATATCTATATTTGAAGATAAGGTATTTATTTGAGTAATTATATCTTGAAGCGTAGCATCTACTTTTAGAAGTTCAATTTTTGCTCTTTTGCCTACTTTAAGCTCTTGAGCAATATTCTCTTTTAAAATATTTAAAGCCTCTTTTAACTCCTCTTTTGCATCTTTTTGTTTTTGTAAAGATAAAATATCTAAATAAATCGCTTGTACATTATAAACTATTTGATTTAGAGTAAGTCTTAAAAAGTTATTTTGTATCTCATTTTGGATTTTTGAAATACTAATCTCTTTTGTATCACTAAAACCATTAAACAAAACTACACTATAACTTACACCAATATTTGAAATATCAGTACTTGTAGCAACAGATGGAGAGATAGGTGGGGCTAAAGGTTTTAGTGTTCTAGCACTATCATATTTTGTATATGAAGAGTGTAAGTCAACTGAACCATAATTTTTTGCTTTTGTAGCTTCAAGAGTTGAGTTTAAAGCTTTTTTTATACTTTTTTGTATGAGTATATCTCTATTTTCATTTCTAGCTTTTTCTTCTGCTTCTTCTAAAGTGAGAGCAAAAAGAGTAAAACAAAAAGATAATAAAATCAAAACTATTTTCACTTTAATTTCCTTGTATTAAAATGAAATAGTAAAAAAAGAGTGTTAATATAGTATTAATAAATTTTCATATTTTATTGGAAAATACTAACCAAAGAATCCTTATCAACACTATCTTGTAAAATAGGGTATATCCCTTTTGCAATAAGAGAAATTTTTAAATCATAGTCAATATTTTTTATTAAAAAATAGTTTACCTTATAATCATAAAGTAAATCAGGTAAAAGATTACATGCTATTTCATCTTCATTATTAAATACTGGATTTTTAATACAGTTTTGAGATTTTAATTTATAATCTTTTATAAAATATATCCAAATAAACTCAGCATTTTCATCAGCATAATCAAGCTCTTTATTTGAGTTTGAACAAATTGCTAAATGAAACTCATTATTTATTTCATGTACTTTAATATTACTTCCCGTAACTAAAGCCAATGAAATCTTTTTTCTAGCACTTTTCACAATTCTTGCAAAAGTAGCTCTTGATACATTCATTTTTTTAGCAGCATCTTCTTGATACATACAAAATGAATCCATTAAATGTATTGCTTCTAACTCTTCATGCAATAAAACAATGTCAGCTTTAGCCTCAATATCTTTTGGACCGAAATATTTACACACAGGAACTAATTCTAGTTTTCTTTCTAATTTATCTCTTGCCATTAACTACCTTAATAATTTAACTAATTTTATCATATTTTTAATAAATATACTTGACATATGTTCACTAATTTGATATTATTCTGTCATATGTTCATTACGTTAGATTTATAAATTAAAGTTTATTATTCACTTTTTTTACAGTAATTATAAATCGTTCCGCTCCTTTTTGTTAACTATTTATAGTCTAACTAATTAACATTTTATATTAAACTTATTGCCCCTCCTCTTTTATTTAAAGATTATAAGTTTAGTAAAATGCCCCTTCTTTTTGTAAAAACCAACTTTTATATATATCTTATACTTTATTGGTTTTTACAATGTTTTAAAACAAATTTCTAATATAGGAGTATTCTATGAGAATAGTTTTCCCAACAAAAGACAATCTAAGTTACATCTCAAAAACATCAGAAAATTTTGAAGATGCTGTTTATTTAACTGTTTTAAATGTAAAAGGCCAAAATATAATCGAAGTTGAAACATTTAAAAATCATCACTATAATGATGAACTAGAGATGATTAAAGAGTTTAAAGATAATAAATTTAAAGTACTAATGGTACCAAATGAAGATTTATTACCTTTAGACAAACTAAAAGAAGAGGGTATATCAATTTATAAAGATAGCTCTTCTAAGCCTGTATTAAACATATTCAGCGAGTTTGTTCAAGATAAACTTGTAAAACTTTAATCAAAAAAAAAGCTGGTTAAAACCAGCTTTTAACCTTTCAACTTGACCAAAGTAAAGGTTTTGAATATATTACAAAACTTTACATTAAACTATACTTTTAGTTGTAAATCTTTTTTAAATTTTTTATATTAGAACTCATATTTAACATTAACATATCAGCAATTACAATAGCCATCATAGACTCAGCAACCACACTTCCTCTAACAGCAACACAAGGATCATGTCTTCCTTTTAATTCACAACTTACTTGATTATTATAAATATCAACAGTATCTTGTTTTATAAAAACTGATGGTGTTGCTTTAAAGTGAACTTTTACATTAATATCATCACCATTTGAAATACCACCTAAGATACCACCTGAATGATTTGTTTTAAATCCATTTGAGTCTATTTGGTCATTATTATCATAACCTTTTACTTTACTAGCTTCAACACCATCACCTATTTCAACTGCTTTAACAGCATTAATACCCATCATAGCAGCTGCAATTTGTGCATCAAGTCTATAATAAAGTGGTTCACCTAAACCAATAGGTGCATTTTTTACATTTACAAGGGCAACACCACCAACACTGTTATGTGAGTTTTTAGCTTTTAATATTGCCTCTTTTTGAAAATCCTCTTTGTTTTTATCAAGTGAATAAATTGCTGAACTTTTTGCATGTTCAAAATCAAAACTAGAAGCTTCAATTCCATCAATGGCAGCAATTCCACTTCTTATTTCAATTTCAAGTTCAGCTAATATTAGTTTTGCAATAGAACCAGCCGCAACTCTAGCTGCTGTTTCCCTAGCACTACTTCTTCCTCCACCTCTATAATCTCTAATTCCATATTTATTAAAATATGTAAAATCAGCATGTCCAGGTCTAAATAAGTCTTTAATATTTGAGTAATCTTTACTTTTTTGATTCTCATTAAATACTACCATTGCTATTGGAGTACCTGTTGTTAATCCCTCAAAAACACCTGAGAGTATTTCAACTTTATCTCCCTCTTTTCTAGCTGTTGCAAACTCATTTTGTCCCGGTTTTCTTCTATCCATTTCTGCTTGTATAAATCTCTCATCAACTTTTATACCAGCTGGAACACCATCAACAATACATCCTAATGCATTACCATGACTCTCACCAAAAGTAGAGAATCTAAACTTCTGTCCAAACGTATTCATTTAATTTTTAACCTTTAATTTATCTAAAGCAATTTTAGCAACAGCTTGTTGAGCAAGCTTTTTACTTTTTCCAATTGCCTGTCCGTGGTGCTCATCATTTATCCAAATTGATACTTCAAACTCTTTTTTATGATCAGGTCCATAAGAACCCTCTATTTTATACTCAGGAATTGAACCAAATTCAGCTTGAGTTATCTCTTGTAAAGCAGTTTTATAATCACTAAATAGTACATCTAAATTTATTTTATCGTATGATTTTTCTAATAAGTCTAAAATTATTGGTTTTAGAGTATCAAGTCCTGATTCTAAATAAATTGCACCCATAATAGCTTCAAACGCATCTGATAATATAGAAGCCTTACTTCTTCCTTTATTTCTCTCTTCAGCAGTTGATAGGTATATGTAATTGCCTAACTTAATCTCATTTGCAAGTTTCGTAAAACCCGTTTCATTAACCAATGAAGCTCTGATTTTTGATAAATCGCCTTCATTAGAATTAGGAAATTTTTTATATAAATATTCCCCCACAATTAGATTTAAAACAGCATCACCTAAAAACTCTAATCTTTCATTATTATAAGGCTTCTTATAACTTTTATGCGTAAGTGCTTCGACTATCAGATCTTTATTTTTAAACTGATAATCCAGGCACTTTTCTAAATTTGAATAATCACTCATTATATTCCTTTCAATTTTTCTGCAAATTGTTTTGCAAGTATATCACATCTTTCATTCTCTTCATGCCCTGCATGACCTTTAACCCATGAAGCTTCGATTTTATGGTTTTTTGAAACCTCACTGTACTCTTTCCACAAATCATCATTTTTTACAGCTTTTTTAGAAGCTGTACGCCAATTGTTTCTAATCCAAGATGCTAACCACTCATTTATTCCTTTTACAACATAAGTTGAATCAGAAATAACATGAACTTCACAAGGCTCTTTTAAAGCTTTTAAACCCTCAATTACACCTTTTAATTCCATTCTATTATTTGTTGTATTCTCTTCACCACCACATAACTCTTTCTCTTTACCATTATATTTTAAAATAGTACCATAACCACCAGGTCCTGGATTACCTAAAGATGAGCCATCACTGTAAAGATTGATTTTCTTCATTAAACCCCTTAATTAAACTATGCCTAACTTTAAATGTAAGAATACTATGACAATGGGGACATCTTGTACTATAAATAGGGTGGGATTTTTTGCATGATGTACATAAGTATTCAAAATTTAAATCAGCTTTTATTTTTGTTTCATTTCTATTTACAAGCATTAAAATTTCAAAATTAAAATTTTCACTCTCTTTTAAATTATTTAGAAATCCTTTTGCATTATAAAGCTCTTTTAATATTGGATTTTGTTCAACTTTATCAAAATCTATATCATTAAAATCCAAATACCATAATCTATCTATTATTTTACTAATATCAAAATCATCTAAATTTTTCCAGAAAAAATCTTTGTTATATTGAAGTAGAAATTCTAAAAATATTCTTTCAATAACTCTATTCATTTTAAAAAATGAGTAAAGTTTTTCTGTTTTTTTCTCAAAAGATATAATTGGATCATTTAAAATAATTAATGTTTCTATATAAACTCTATCTCTAATCGTATCAACTTTTAACTCCTCAAGAGAGTTTATTACATCAATTGCCTTATCATAATCTTTTAATTTCTCATTTATTAAAAGTAGATATTTTAAAGCCTCTTTATTTCTTGGAGAAAATTTTAATATTTTTAAAAATATTTCTCTAGACCTTTGTAAAAATCCACCTTTGAAATAAGTTGAGCCTAAAAGTTCTAAAAGTTCCTCTTTTTTAACCCTATCTTTTACATGTTCTAAAAGGGCTAAATAGACTGTTATTGCTTTAGTATAATCACCTTTATGCAAAAATGTAGAAGCTAAAAGTAAAATTGAATCAAAGGGTAAATTATATGTTTTATATAAATGAACATAATCATCCTCTTTTAGTTTTCCAAGTTCAAATCTTTTTAAAAGTTTTCTATACTCTCTTCTTGCCAACTTCTCTTTATAGGCACTAAAAGTATATGTTAAAAAAGAGATTATAAATATCAATGAAAAAATAAAGATTATCCCAAATAAAGGATCTCTATACTCAAATGCAAATTGATTCAACAATTAACCTTATATTTTATATTTAGGCAAATATAATATCATAAGTGAACATATAAAAATCTAAATTGATTAAATCAAAGAGTATAAATTGTATAATGTTCTTTATGATAAATAAAGATTCAATAGAAAACCTAAAAAACCATTTAGATATAGTAGATACAATCTCCCAATTTTTAGAGCTTAAAAAATCAGGTGCAAACTTTAAGGCTTGTTGCCCTTTTCATGGAGAGAGTACACCCTCATTTGTAGTAAGTCCAGCAAAGCAAATATATCACTGTTTTGGATGTGGAGTTGGTGGTGATGCAATTAAGTTTGTAATGGAGTATGAAAAACTCTCTTATCCTGAGGCCATAGAAAAACTAGCTTCCATGAATAACTTTTCACTTAGTTATGATGATACAAAAGAGAAAAAACAAGATACTAAGGTTTTAGAAGAGATAAATAAGTATTATCAAAAAAGATTAGTTGAAAATAGTGTTGCAAAAGAGTACTTAAAAAGTAGAGGAATATATGAGTCTTCAGTTGAAAAGTTTGAAATAGGTTATGCACCTAGTTCTAATGAAACAATTAATTTTTTAAAAGGAAATTTTTTAAATCTTTCAGATGCAAAAGAGTTAGGAATTATTGATTCAGGTACAAATGGATTATATGCTAGATTAATAGAAAGAGTTACATTTCCAATTTATTCACTAAATGGAGGAATTGTTGGTTTTGGTGGTAGAACTATCTCAGGACATAGCGCAAAATATATAAACTCTCCCCAAACAAAACTATTTAATAAATCAAGACTTTTATATGGATATAATTTAGCAAAAGAGAAGATTTACAAGAAAAAAGAGCTAATTATTACAGAGGGTTATTTAGATGTAATTATGCTTCATCAAGCAGGTTTTAATAATGCAGTTGCAACTCTTGGAACAGCTTTAACAAAAGAGCATTTACCTATATTAAAAAGAGGAGAACCAAAAGTAATTGTTGCTTATGATGGTGATAATGCGGGATTAAATGCTGCATACAAAGCTTCACTTCTTATGGCTTATAGTGATTTTGAGGGTGGTGTTATAATTTTTGGAAAGGGTTTAGACCCAGCTGACATGGTAAAAGATGGAAAAGTTGAAGAGTTAAATAAGATTTTCTCTAAACCTAAACCTTTTGTTCCTTTTGTAATAGATTATATTGTTTCCCAACATGATATAAGTGACCCACAACATAAGCAAAAAGCACTACAAGAGGTAAATGAATTTTTAAATAGTTTAAATCCAATTTATCATGATGAATATAAAAGATATATTGCTCAAAAATTAGGAATTAGAGAGAATTTAATTAAAGTAAAAAGCGATAATAGAAGAGCTTCAAATCTTGAATTATCAAAAATAGATATTGGAGAGCTTTGTATTATAAAAGCAATATTATCTGATAAAAAAAGATTAGAGAGAGTTTTGGATATTATTGATTTATCAATGTTTGAATACCATAAAAATGAGTTTGAACTAATGTTAAATGATATAAATGATATGAGATTAAACGCTGTTTTACTAAATGATAGATTAGAAGATTATGATGATGAAAGGTTAAATGCTGAACTTTTGGTTTTATTAGGTAAGTTTTATAACAATAAATTAAATGAAATACTTTACAACAAAAACTATAGTTTTAATGAAAAAACATCTTTAATTAGAAAAATAAGAGATAATATTGCTCAATTAAGAAGTGGTAAATTAATAAGTTATAATTTATAAATTAATAAATAAAAAATAAAACTTAATGTAAAATTATCAAAAAATTAGGAAAATACTATGACGATTGTACAAACAGAAAATGCACCAGCTGCTATTGGACCTTATTCTCAAGCTATAAAAGTAAACGGTATGGTTTATACATCAGGACAAATTGCAATTACACCTGATGGAAAATTAGTTGAAAGAGATATAAAAAAACAGACACATCAAGTTTTAACAAACTTAACAAATGTTCTTGAAGAGGCTAGTTCAGGTCTTGATAAAGTTGTAAAAGCGACAATTTATTTAGAAAATATGGATGATTTTGGTGTTGTAAATGTAATTTATGCTGAATATTTTGGTGAGCACAAACCAGCTAGAAGTACTGTTGCTGTAAAAACATTACCAAAAAATGTTTTAGTGGAGATTGATGTAATCGCAACTTGTGAAGATTTAATAAATCTTTAATATTTAGTTTTCGCTTAAAGTTAATTTAAACTAAAGTTTGGTAACATTCCGTCCCGTTAAATGAAAAAGTTATAAAAGAATTGATAAGTTAGAGGAAAAAATATGTATGCAATTATTAAGTGTGGTGGTAAACAGTATAAAGTAGCTGAGGGTGATATCTTAGATATTGATTATACTGGTAAAGCTGCAAAAGAAACTCTTGAAATTACTGATGTATTAGCAGTAAATGATGGTGAATTAAAATGTGGTGCTGATGTATCAACTGCTAAAGTAGAAGCTGTAGTAGTATTAGATGGAACTGGTGTAAATAGAGATAAAAAAGTTATCATTTACAAAAAAAGAAGAAGAAAAGATTCTAAATTAAAAAAAGGTTTCAGAAGAAGCTTTACAAAAATTAGAATTACTAAAATCGCTGCGTAAGGAGATAGAAGATGGCTCACAAAAAAGGTCAGGGTAGTACACAGAATAATAGAGATTCAGCTGGTAGAAGACTTGGTGTTAAGAAATATGGTGGTGAAGTAGTTAGAGCTGGTAACATCATTATTAGACAAAGAGGAACTAAAGTACACGTTGGAAACAACGTTGGTATTGGTAAAGACCACACAATTTATGCTTTAATTGACGGAGTTGTAAAATTCGAAATTAAAGATAAAAATAGAAAAAAAGTTTCAGTTTACGCTTCGTAATCACGAAATTTTTTCTAGTTTATTAAGGGTGTATGGCGAATTGCCTACACCCTTTTTTAGTTTATAACTATTATTAAGTGTATTAAATATTTTTAATAATGGTTATAATAAAATCTGTATATAAAAAGGTTTATAATGTTTATAGATAGCGTAAAGTTCACTGTAATATCAGGGAAAGGTGGACAGGGTTGTTCATCATTTAGAAGAGAAAAGTTTGTTGTTAAAGGTGGTCCTGACGGCGGAGATGGTGGAAAAGGTGGAGATGTATATTTCTTAGTTGATAATAATACAGACACTTTATCATGGTACAAAGGAAGAGCTGTACTAAAAGCTGAAAAAGGAAGACCTGGTGAGGGAAGACGAAGAACTGGAAAATCAGCTGATGCTTTAGTTTTAGTTGTTCCTCCAGGAACTCAAGTAATTGATGATGAAACAGGAGAGGTTCTTCTTGATTTATTGGTTGAGGGACAAAAAGAGTTATTTATGGAGGGTGGAAAAGGTGGACTTGGAAACTATCACTTTAAAAACTCTAGAAACCAAAGACCAACTTATTTTCAACCAGGACTTCCAGGGGCTAGCAGAACTATTAGATTAGAGTTAAAATTAATTGCTGATGTTGGATTAGTTGGATATCCAAATGTTGGTAAATCAACACTTATTTCAACTTCATCAAATGCTGAACCTGAAATTGCAAATTATGAGTTTACAACTTTAACACCAAAACTAGGTGTTGTTGAAGTTGGTGAGTATAACTCTTTTGTAATGGCTGATATTCCAGGAATAATTGATGGTGCAAGTGATGGAAAAGGTTTAGGTTTAGAGTTCTTAAGGCATATTGAAAGAACAAAAACTCTATTATTTATGATTGATATTGCAAATTATAGAAAAACAATTGATCAATTTAATGTTTTAAAAGAGGAGTTGAAAAAATTCTCTGAAGAGTTAAGTGGTAGAAATTATGCTATTGCATTAACAAAAATTGATGCATATTATGGTGAAGATTTAAATGGTGATATTAAACAATTTATCGAAGATTTAGGTTTAAATGTTACTAGTTCAAATGAGTTTGGTTTTGATAAAGAGTTACCATACTATATGCAAGATACAACTTTTGAAAGATTTGATAGTAGTAAACCATTTTTTGTTTTACCAATTTCATCAGTTACACATTTAAATACAAATCCGATAAAATACGCTTTATATAATTTAATAGGACAAGGCAAATAAGTGAAAAGATTAGTTATCAAAGTTGGAAGTGCTGTTTTAACACAAGATGGAAAACTAGCTCTTGATAGATTAAATAATTTAGTTCAATTAATTTCTAAATTAAAAAACGAAAAAAAGCTAGAGGTAATTTTAGTATCATCAGGTGCTGTTGCAGCTGGTTATACTTCAATTCAATTGGATAAAAAATTAGTTGCAAATAGACAAGCTTTAGCTTCTATTGGTCAACCATTATTAATGAAGCATTATAAAACAGCATTTAGAGAAAATGATATAATTTGTGCTCAAATGCTTTTGATTGCCGATGATTTTGACTCTAGAAAAAGAACAGCTTTTGCAAAAGGTGCTATTGAGATTTTATTAGCAAATAATGTATTACCAATTATAAATGAAAATGATGTAACAGCTACAGATGAACTTTTATTTGGTGATAATGATCAACTAGCAGCTCATGTTACTTACCATTTTGATGCTGATATGCTAGCAATATTGACTGATATTGATGGATATTATGATAAAAATCCACATCAATTTGATGATGCAGTTATTCAAAAAGAGGTAAATGAAGTATTACCTGAAATGTTAGATATGAAGCACACTCCAAATACTGAGTTTGCTACAGGTGGAATTGCTACTAAATTAAAAGCTGCAGATTTTTTAATTAAAAATAGTAAGCCAATGTTTTTAACAAGTGGATTTGATTTGGAAAATGCTTATGAATTTTTATTAAATGGAAACCACAAAAGTGGAACACTTTTTAAGGCTTAATATTGAATAAAAAAATAGTTTTTATGGGAACACCTGATTATGCAACAATAATCTTTGATGAGATTTTAAAGCATAATTATGATGTTCAAGCACTTTTTACACAACCTGATAAAAAAGTTGGTAGAAAACAGATTTTAACTCCACCTCATATAAAACAGTATTGTATTGATAATAGCTTAGAAATCCCTATTTTTCAACCTGAAAAATTAAGGGGAAATAGTGAAGTTTTAAATGAGTTAAAATCTCTAAGTCCTGATTATATTATAGTTGCAGCTTATGGTCAAATTTTGCCAAAAGAGATTTTAGATATAGCTCCTTGTATAAATTTACACGCTTCATTATTACCAAAATATAGAGGTGCTAGTCCAATACAAGAGTCTATTTTAAATGATGATACCTTTACAGGTGTAAGTTCAATGTTAATGGAAGAGGGCTTGGATAGTGGAGATATTTTAGGATTAAAATATTTTAAAATTCCACAAAACATGGAAGTTGCTGAACTATTCTCTGAACTCTCTAAAATAGCTGCTAAATTAACTATTGAAACCTTAGAAAATTTTGAAAATATAAATCCTAAAAAACAAAATGAAAGCGAAGTATCATTTTGTAAAAAAATTAAAAAAGAGTATGGTGAAGTAAAATTTGATAATGCAAAAAAACTATATCAAATATATAAAGCATACTCATATTGGCCTGGTGTTTATTTAGAATCAGGTTTAAAACTAAAAGATATTACATTAGTGGATAAAGACTCTTTAAATAAAAAGGGAGAAATCATTTCAATAGAAAAAGATGGAATTATTATTGCTTGTAAAAAAGGAAGCTTAAAACTCTCTACACTTCAAGCCCCATCTAAAAAGGCTGTAAGTGCAGTTGATTATATAAGAGGTCAAAGAATCAAAGAGGGTGATATTTTAATTTAGTTTAGGCTAAGTAGTAATAAAACCCTGTTACACTTAATAATGAAATTAAAACACCTAATACTAGTGAATTAATTGCTAATCTTTCATCTAATCCACCCTGAATAGCTAAAATAACAGCTGTTGTCATAGGTGGCATTGCAACCTCTAAAATAGTAACCTTACTCCATGTATCATCTAAATTATAAAAAATAGAAAAACCAATCATAACCAATATTGGCATTACAAACATTTTTACACTTAAAAGTAAAGTTGTAGTTTTAAATTTATAAAAGATATTTTTTAGTTCTAATTTCATACCAATTGCAATCATTGCAAGGGGAACTAAAGTAGCACCAATAGTCTCAGCTGTATTTGTAATAAACACAGGTACAGTAAAAAACTTTAGAAATAGGGTAATAAAAAACATAATTATTGGTGGAAAAAATATCACTTTTTTTGTCATAGCTTTAAACTTAACAGTTTGCCCGCTACCCCAATTTATTATAATAGTCCCAATTGATACAACCAATAAAAATGAACCAAAGAGATCATATATAAGGGCATATACAACATAATCTTGCCCATAAAAAGCATCAATATAAGAAAAACCTATAAATGAAGTATTTCCAAATGTACCAACAACAACAAAGGTAGCTAAAGTCTTTTTATCAAATTTAAAAAACTTTCCAATATAGTATGTCAATATTAAATTTACTATGATTATAGTGTTGAACATAAAAATTAGATTTAATATTTTTAAATCTAAAGTAAGAGGATAAATTTTAACAAATACCATAGCAGGTAATGAAAAATAGATAACAAAATCCACAAGAGCTTGTGAATTATCTTTAATAAAAACTTTGAAAAAATATCCAAAAACTAAATAAAAAGCTATTGGTAAAACAGGGTCTAACATTTTATCTCCATATAAAAAGTATATATTATATATTTAAGATTATTAATATGAACTTGTATTTTAATTAAGTATAATCAAATTATGGAAATTAGATATTTAAAAAGTGTTGACTCAACACATACTTACCTTAAAAATTATATTAAAAATAATGGATATATCAATCCCCTTTGTATAGTAACAAACAATCAAACTTCTGGCATTGGAAGTAGGGGAAACTCTTGGATTGGAGTTGAGGGTAATCTTTTTTTCTCTTTTGTAATAGAAAAAAATAGTTTACCTAATGATTTACAAATACAAAGTGCATCAATTTATTTTTCTTATATTTTAAAAAAAATATTAAAATCACTAGGTTCTAAACTTTGGTTAAAATGGCCAAATGATTTTTATATAGAAAATTCAAAAATAGGTGGAACAATTACTACTTTATCAGGCAATTTATTATTCTGTGGCATAGGCTTAAATTTAAAAAGTGTTAATGATGATTTTTCAAAATTAGATATTAATATAGATATGGAAAGTTTATTGAATAACTATTTTGCGAAAATTGAAAATAAACTATCATGGGAGGATGTTTTAAAAGAATATATGGTAGAATTCGACAGAAGTAAAAGTTTGTACGCAACTATAAATAATGAACGAATACCCTTAATCAACGCACAACTAAATAGTGATGGTTCGATAAATATAAACAACAAAAAGGTTTTTAGTCTAAGATGATAGCAGAAGTAATAACAATAGCAAATCAAAAAGGTGGAGTTGGTAAAACAACAACCGCTGTTAATTTAAGTGCGGCTTTAGCCTTGCAAGGTAAGAGGGTATTGTTAATAGATGCAGATCCTCAAGCAAATGCAACTACAAGTTTAGGATTTCATAGGGATACTTATGAGTATAATATTTATCATGTAATGTTAGGGACTAAAGAGTTAAATGAAATTATTTTAGATTCAGAGATTGACAATTTAAAAGTAGCTCCATCTAATATTGGTTTAGTAGGAATTGAAAAAGAGTTTTATAAAAACACAAAAGATAGGGAATTAGTATTAAAAAGAAAGATTGATCCTATAAGAAAAGATTATGATTATATCATTATAGATTCACCTCCAGCCTTAGGTCCAATTACTATTAATACCCTAAGTGCTTCAAACTCAGTTTTAATACCAATTCAATGTGAATTCTTCGCATTAGAGGGTTTAGCACAACTTTTAAATACAATAAAACTTGTAAAACAAACAATTAATAGACAACTACAAATAAGAGGTTTTTTACCTACAATGTATAGTTCTCAAAATAATCTTGCAAAACAAGTATTTGCAGATTTAGCTCAACATTTTGAAAGTAAATTATTTAAAATTGATGGAAGTTCTTATGTAGTAATTCCACGAAATATTAAATTAGCAGAGAGTCCAAGTTTCGGTAAGCCTATAATGTTATATGATGCATCAGCAATAGGTACAAAAGCATATACAAATTTAGCAAGAGCAATAGCAGGATAAAAAATGGCAAAATCAGCATTAGGTAGAGGTTTAGGCGAATTATTAGGTGAGGTTGAAACAGCTTATGAAAACAATAATGCACCCACAAATAAAAAAGGTGGTGAAGTTTATTTAGATGTTAATACAATTGTACCAAATCCTAATCAGCCAAGGAAAATTTTTGATGAAGAGAGATTAAGAGAGTTAAGTGAATCTATTAAAGAGTATGGCTTAATTCAAGCTATTACTGTAATAGAGTCTAATAATAATGATGATGAATATATATTAATTGCAGGGGAGCGAAGATTAAGAGCTCATAAATTAGCAAATATAGATAAAATTAAAGCAAATATTATCACAATAGAAGAGAATAAAATGAGAGAAGTTGCTTTAATAGAGAATATTCAAAGGGATGATTTAAATATTATTGAATTAGCTTACTCTTATGCACAACTTATAAATGAACACTCTTTAACTCATGAAGAGTTATCAGCTAAAGTATTTAAAAGTAGAACCTCAATCACAAATACTTTAAGACTTTTGCAGCTATCTTCTTATGTTCAGCAAATGTTAGCTAATGAAAAAATTACAGCAGGTCATGCAAAAGTTATGATTGGACTTGAAGATGAAGTGCAAAGAAAAGTTACAGATAGCATAATAGGGCAAAAACTATCAGTAAGAGAAACAGAAACACTAATTAAAGAGCTTAAAAAACCTGAAGTAATTGCTAATAAAATAACTAAATCAAAATCAAAAACTTATAATTTTGAACCTTTAGCTAATATAGTTAGCAATTTATCAAAAGATAAGCTAAAAGTTAAAGCTGAAAAAAACTATTTTAAAATAGAAATCAGGTCTCAAGAGGATATTGAAAAAATTTCTAATTACTTTCGTAACACTTTATAAAATTTGTTTAACATTTTAACTCATTTAATAAATATTTATATAAATATTCGATAAAATTAATCAGTTTTAGTCAAACTAAACTGTAAAAAATATGGAGGAATGAATGTTAGACATAAGTCCTGTATTGTTGCTTAGCTCTGGAATTATTTTCTTATTAGTACTTGCCAGACTAAACAGTTGTCTATTTAAACCTCTACTTAAGCATATGGATGATAGAACTGAGTCAATTAAAAATGATTTAGTTAATGCAAAATCAAACGCTGCTGATGTAGATGGAATGCTGGCTGAAGCAAATGATGTTATTGCAAAGGCGAAAAAAGAAGCTGCTGCAATTAGAGAAGAAGCTTTCAATGAAGCAAAAAAAGTTGCTGATTCAAAATTAGAGACTGCAAAATCAGATTTAGAAGAGAGATATGCTGATTTTAAAGTTACTTTAGAGAATGATTCAAAAACTTTAAGAGATTCGTTAATTGCTTCAATGCCTCAATTTAATGAGAGCTTAAAAGCTAAATTAAGCTCGATATAAGGAGAAGAAGTGAACAAATTATTATTAGCTTTATTAGCTTTAGCTCCAGTTGCATTATTTGCTAGTAGTGAAGGTGCGGAAACAAACTATGATATAGTTCAAAGAACCGTTAACTTTGTGATTTTTGCTGGAATTTTATGGTATTTATTATCAGATAAAATTAAAGCATATTTTGCAAACAGAACTTTAGAAATTCAAGCAGAATTAGATAAAGTACAAGATACATTAAAAGCTTCTCAAGCAAAAGTTGACGAAGCTGCTGCAAAACTTGAAGCAGCTAAAAAATTAGCAGCTGAAACTGTTGAGTTAGCAAAATCAGAAGTTGGTGCATTAAAACAAAAAGTTGCAAATGCAGTTGATGCTGAGATTGCTCAATTAAACAGAAACTTTGATGAAAAAATTGAAGTTGAAAATAGAAAGGCGCAACGAGAAATTGTTGAAGAAATTCTTGAAGAGCTACTAAAATCAGACAATATTGCAAT
>CBFIGT010000007.1:27934-45255 GCA_965662175.1 Arcobacter sp.
TCAAGATGAGTTAGCAAATATTGTACTTAAGAAGGTGGCATAATGAATGATTTAATTGCAAAAAGATACGTTAAAGCATTATTAGATGGTAAAGATGTAGCTGCTGCAACTTCAATTTGTAATGAATTAAATGAGATTTCAAAAGCATTTGCTGATGATAAGTTTATCTCTATCATATCTTCAATTGAGGTTAAAAAATGTCAAAAAACAGATTTAGTTATCTCATTAGTAGAAAACTGCTCTGATACAGTGAAAAATTTAATCAAATTATTGGGTAGTAAAAAAAGATTAGAAATAATTCCATTTATTGTTACTGAGATAAAAACTAAAATTGCAATTTTAGAGAATAGTTATGAGGGTGTTGTTTATACAAACAATGCACTATCTAATGACTATATTGATTCTATTGCAGCGCAATTTAGTAAGAAGTTTGATGTTAAATTATCTTTAACACAAAATGTGTGTGATTATGATGGTATTAAAGTTGATATTGATGGACTTGGTGTTGAGATTAGTTTCTCAAAAGATAGACTAAAGTCGCAAATGATTGATCATATTTTAAAAGCAGTTTAGAACTTATAAAGGAGAAATTGAATGGGTGCAAAAATTCAAGCTGATGAAATCAGTTCTATCATCAAAGAAAGAATTGATAACTTTGAATTAAATGTAGATGTAAATGAAACAGGTAAAATCATCTCTTATGCAGATGGTATTGCTCAAGTTTACGGTCTTAAAAATGTTATGGCTGGTGAGATCGTTGAATTCGAAAACGGTGAAAGAGGATTAGCTTCTAACTTAGAAGAGTCTTCAGTTGGTGTTGTTGTTCTTGGATCAGGAAATGGTTTAAGAGAAGGTTCTTCTTGTAAAAGAGCAGGAAAACTTTTAGAAACTCCAGTTGGTGATGGAATGGTTGGTAGAGTTGTTAATGCTTTAGGTGAGCCAATTGATGGTAAAGGTGCAATTGAATCAAATGAGTCTAGACTTGTTGAAGAAAAAGCTCCTGGAATTATGGCTAGAAAATCAGTACATGAACCATTACAAACAGGTATTAAAGCAATTGATGCACTTGTTCCAATTGGAAGAGGTCAAAGAGAGCTTATTATTGGAGATAGACAAACAGGTAAAACTACAGTTGCTATTGATACAATTCTTAACCAAAAAGGTGAAGATGTAATTTGTATTTATGTTGCAATTGGTCAAAAATCTTCTTCTGTTGCTTCTGTTGTTAGAACACTTGAAGAGGGTGGAGCAATGGATTATACTATTATTGTTAATGCAGGTGCTTCTGAGTCTTCAGCTTTACAATTCTTAGCTCCTTATACAGGTGTTACAATTGGTGAGTACTTTAGAGACAATGGTAAACATGCTTTAATTATTTATGATGATTTATCTAAACATGCAGTTGCATATAGAGAGATGTCATTATTATTAAGAAGACCTCCAGGTCGAGAAGCATTCCCAGGGGACGTATTCTATCTACACTCAAGATTACTTGAGAGAGCTGCTAAAATGTCTGATGAAAAAGGTGCTGGTTCTATGACTGCGTTACCAATTATTGAGACTCAAGCAGGAGATGTTGCTGCGTATATTCCAACAAACGTTATTTCTATTACAGATGGACAAATCTTCCTAGAAACTAACCTTTTTAACTCAGGTATTAGACCAGCTATTAATGTTGGACTTTCAGTATCAAGAGTTGGTGGGGCAGCTCAAATTAAAGCTACTAAGCAAGTTGCTGGTACTTTAAAATTATCTTTAGCACAATATAGAGAGCTTGAAGCATTTGCTCAGTTCGCATCTGATCTTGACGAAAGTACAAGAAGAGAGTTAGAACTAGGTCAAAGAATGGTTGAAGTTTTAAAACAAGGTGTTAATAAGCCACTAGTAATTGAGAAGCAAATTGTTATTATTTATGCAGGTACTAAAGGGTACTTAAATGATATCACTGTTTCTGATGTTGTTAGATTTGAAGAAGAGTTACATGCATTTATTGAGCAAAAATACTCTAACATCTTAGAAGATATCAAATCTAAGAAAAAATTAGACGAAGATACTGAAGATAATTTAAAATCAGCGTTAGAAGAGTTTAAAACTGTTTTTAGTGCAAAATAAGGATTAGTCAATGGCTAACTTAAAAGAGATTAAATTACAAATTGGAAGTGTTAAAAATACTCAGAAGACTACTAAAGCTATGAAGCTTGTATCTTCTGCAAAACTTACTCGAACAAGACAATTGTCTGATCAAGCAAAAAGTTATGCAGCTAAGATTAATCAAGTTCTTTCTGAGATTGCGCACAGAGTTAGCAATGTTCAAGATGATGGAATGCACAATAGAGCATTTATTCAAAATGACAATCCAAAAACAGTAGATATTGTTTTTGTAACTGCTGACAAAGGTCTTTGTGGTGGATTCAATATGGCAACAATCAAAGCTGTTACGAATATGACTGATAAGTATAGATCTGAGGGAGTAACTGTTAGATTAAGAGTTGCTGGAAGAAAAGGTGTTGACTACTTTACTTTCCAAGGTGAAGAATTAACACAAAAAATAAGTGATTTATCTTCATCTCCTGATTACGATAGAGCTTGTGAGTTCATTGAAGAAGTGGTTAATGATTTTCAAAATGGTACAACTGATAAAGTAGTACTTATTTATAATGGTTTCCTTAATATGTTAACTCAAGAGTTAAAAATTAATGAAATGTTACCAATAAGCTTAGAAAGTGTTGAATCTAAAGATGAGTCATCTATGCTTGATATTGAGCCAGATGATGATGAAGAAGTGTTAAATGAATTAACAGAAAAATACATTCAATTTAATATGTATTACTCTTTAATTGACTCTTTAGCTGCTGAGCATAGTGCAAGAATGCAAGCTATGGAAGCTGCAACTAAAAATGCAAAAGAGAAAGTTGATAGTTTAACAGTTGAATATAATAAAGCTAGACAAGCTGCAATTACAACAGAGCTGATAGAGATTATCAGTGGTGTTGAAGCATTAAAATAATTTAAAGGAGCTGCCCGTATGAAAGGTAAAATTGTTCAGGTAATGGGTCCAGTTGTTGACGTAGAGTTCGACGGATACTTACCAGAAATTAATGAAGCAATTGAAGTTACATTAGCTGATGCTAATGCTGACAGATTAGTACTAGAAGTTGCTGCACATATTGGTGATAGCAGAGTTAGAACTATTGCTATGGATATGACTGAAGGATTAACTAGAGGTCAAGAGTGTACTGCACAAGGTGGACCTATTCAAGTTCCAGTTGGTGAAGCAGTATTAGGAAGAATTTTCAACGTAATTGGTGATCCTGTTGATGAAGGTGAAGCAATTTCAGCTGAAACTCCAAGATGGTCAATTCACAGAGCTGCTCCTTCATTTGAAGAGCAATCGACTAAAACTGAAATGTTTGAGACAGGTATCAAAGTAGTTGACCTTTTAGCACCATATTCAAAAGGTGGTAAAGTTGGACTATTCGGTGGTGCTGGTGTTGGTAAAACAGTTATTATCATGGAATTAATCCATAACGTTGCTTTCAAACACTCAGGATACTCAGTATTCGCAGGTGTTGGTGAGCGAACAAGAGAGGGTAATGACCTTTATTACGAAATGAAAGATTCTAACGTATTGGACAAAGTTGCATTATGTTATGGTCAAATGTCTGAGCCTCCAGGTGCAAGAAATAGAATTGCCTTAACAGGTCTTACTATGGCTGAGTACTTTAGAGATGAGCAAGGTCTAGATGTATTAATGTTCGTTGATAATATCTTTAGATTTGCACAATCAGGTTCTGAAATGTCAGCATTATTAGGAAGAATTCCATCAGCTGTTGGTTACCAACCTACACTTGCAAGAGAAATGGGAGCTTTACAAGAAAGAATTACTTCTACTACTAAAGGTTCTATTACTTCAGTTCAAGCTGTTTATGTACCAGCGGATGACTTAACAGATCCAGCTCCAGCTTCAGTTTTTGCACACTTAGATGCAACAACAGTACTTAATAGAAAAATTGCTGAAAAAGGTATTTATCCAGCGGTTGATCCATTAGATTCAACTTCAAGAATCTTAAGTGCAGATATTTTAGGGCAAGAGCATTATAATGTAGCAAGAGGTGTTCAATCAACTTTACAAAAATACAAAGATTTACAAGATATTATTGCAATTCTTGGTATGGATGAGTTATCAGAATCTGATAAACTTGTTGTTGCAAGAGCTAGAAAAATTGAAAGATTTTTATCTCAACCTTTCTTCGTTGCTGAAGTATTTACAGGATCTCCTGGTAAATATGTTGAGCTTAAAGATACAATTGCAGGTTTCCAAGGTATCTTAGAAGGTAAATATGATAGCATTCCAGAAATGGCATTCTATATGGTTGGTGGAATTGACGAAGTTCTAGCAAAAGCTGAGAAAATGAAATAAACCATTAAGGTAAATTTATGGATACACTAAGATTATCAATAGTTACACCAAACGGAGCCATTTTTAATGGCGACGTTAAAACTGTAACTCTTCCTGGAAAAGAGGGAGAGTTCGGAGTATTACCTGGACATGCGTCTTTGGTTTCTTCGTTAACAGTTGGTGTAATTGTAATAGAAAAAGAGAATACTACTGAGGCAATAGCAATTAACTGGGGTCACGTTAATGTTAACGAGACATCAGTAGATGTTTTAGCTGATGGTGCTGTAGCACTTACTCAGGGTGGAGACTCTGATATTGCTAAGGCTATTGATGCAGCGAAAGAGCTTGTTAATTCAGTTTCTGACGCAAATGTATCAATTGCAGCTGTAGAAGCTAAAATCAACTCATTCGCTTAAGAAGAAAATGATTGATTTAATTTTAAATTATTTTACTAATAGTAGCGCTATAACAATTGTTGTTTTAGCGTTACTATCTATTTATTTTATAATAATATTTTGGATATTTTTTTATAAAAATAGTCAATTGAACTCTTTAATAACTAATGAAAAAAAATCATTAGAATCATTAACATCAAGAGAATCAAATTTAAGTCCATTATCTGGATTAAGTAGATGTGCTAAAACATCACGTTCAAAACCACTTTTACATGCTTGTGAAATATCAATTATAAAAGATGCTAGTGATGGCTTATCTTGGCTATCAATTGTTTCATCAACTTCACCTTTTATTGGTTTATTTGGTACAGTTGTTGGTATTTTAGAATCATTTGCAAAGTTTTCAAGCGAATCAAAAGTTGGATTTTCTGTAATTGCACCAGCAATTTCTGAAGCTTTAGTAGCAACTGCTGCTGGAATTTTTGTCGCTATTTTTGCTTACACCTTTCATCAAATTATAACTAGAAAAGTATATGAGTTAAACACATACTTAAAGGCACAATCAGAAATCTTAATTGCTAAGGCCTAATAATGTACGATTTTAATCAAAAGCCTGATTTAAATATTACACCTTTGGTTGATATTATGTTAGTTCTTTTAGCAATATTAATGGTAACAGCACCTGTTATTGAGTTTGAAGAGCCTGTTAATTTACCAAATGGTAGTAAATCTCAGCAAATACAAGATATAAAAAAGATTTCAATAATTGTAACAAAAGATAGAAAAATTATGATTGGTAAAAACTCTTATGAAATCAAAAATTTTGCAGATAGTTTTACACTGTTTTCAAATGGTAAAGATAAAAAAACCCCTATTCATATAAGAGCCGATAAAACATTAATTTATGATGATGTAATATTTGTATTAAAAACTGTAAAAGAATCAGGCTTTTTTAAAGTATCATTAATTACAGACGGTTAAGATGTTTTTTAATTCTTCTAAAGAGACTAGTTTTATTACATCTGGTCTAATATCTATTTTTTTATATTTAGTTATTATTTTCTTTTTTTTTCTATATGTTAAAACATCTAATGTAAAGAAGTTTGATGCATTTAATAAATCTACAATTTTAGAGTTAAGTATTGTAATTGACGATAATAGTGAAATAATAAATAAAAAAGCTGAAGTTGAAAAAAGTAAAAAATCTGAAGAGATTGTTGAAAAATCAAAATCAAAATCAAATAAACAGCAAACAAGTGTAAAATCACTTTTTGCTAATGTTGCTGATAGAAGTGAAAAGATAATTGAAGAGCCTGTAAATAATGTAGTAAACTCTGAGGTTTCTAGTAGATTTAAAGCAAAATTTGAAAAAGAAAGAAAAAGTGATAGTTTATCTGTTTCTTCTATTTTAAGTAATGTTAAATCAAAAGCTTCTGTAATGCCAAGTAGTCAAACATCTGAAAATAGTGACCCTTATTATTCTAAAATTTATGAGTTATTAGCACAGCGTTGGAATCCAATGTTAATTATTGATGGTTTATATGCAAAGGTATTAGTAATAATTACAAATGATGGTAAATTTGATTATAAATTTTTAAAATATTCTGGTAATGAAAGTTTTGATAATTCTTTAACCTCTTTTTTAAATGAACAAGTTAATATTACATTTCCAAAACATGATAAAGGTTCAAAAACCGAAATCGAAGTTATTTTTAAAGCAAAAGGATAAATATGAAAAAAATTTTACTTGTCTTACTTTTAATTTGTTCAAATATATTTGCAGTTGATGCAAGTTTAGAAATTATCAAAAAATCAAATAATATACCAAAACTTGAAATATCAGTTGCAAATGACTCTGGTTCAAAAGATTATATTAATAAAATAAAAAAGATTTTAGTACAAGATTTATTAGTTAGTGGTCATTTTGATGTTAAAGAGAGTTTAGAAAGTGTTAACTTTAATAGCGCACCTAATATGTTATCTTTAAGAAATAGAGGTATTGATTTATTTGTTAATTTATCAATTAGTGAAAGCAGCTTTGGTGGTTTGAATTTAAACTTTAAACTTTACGATAATAACTCTATGGCTTTAATTTTAGAGAAAAGAGTAAATTCAGCTCAACTTGATAGATATCCTTTTGTAGCCCATAGAGCAGCAATTTTAATTAATAAACATTTTAATGCACCATCTATTGACTGGATGGACAAATTTGTTGTTTTTTCTGTTTATAGAGATGCTAAAAAAGCCGATATTGTGATTGGAGATTATACTTTAAATTATCAAAAAACAATTATTAGTGGAGGATTAAATATTTTCCCTAAATGGGCAAACTTAAAGCAAGATAGTTTTTATTATACAACATATAATAGTGGAACACCTCAGATTATTAAATACAATTTATATAATAGAGAAAAAACTATTATAATGAAATCAGATGGTATGATAGTATGTTCTGATGTAAATCATGATGGCACAAAACTCTTAATAACAGCATCACCACAAGGTCAACCTGATATATATTTATATGATGTAAATAAAAAACAAAAATTTAGATTAACAAACTATAAAGGAATAGATGTAGGTGCACATTTTGTTGAAAATGATAAAAAGATTGTATTTGTTTCTGATAGATTAAGTTATCCAAATATTTTTTCAAAAGAGATAAATGGAAGAGCAGTTGAAAGATTAGTTTATCATGGAAGAAATAATTCATCTGTAACTACATTTGGAAATTATGTGGTTTTTAGTAGTAGAGAGAGTGATAATGAATTTAATAAAAACTCTTTTAATTTATATTTGATTTCAACAAAAAGTGATTTTTTAAGAAGATTAACATCAAATGGAACTAATCAATTTCCAAAGTTTTCAAGTGATGGTGAATCAATTTTATATATAAAAAATTATAATGAAAAAAGTAATATTGGAATAATTAGATTAAACTATGATAAATCATTTTTATTTCCGCTTACAAATGGAAAGTTACAATCTATAGATTGGTAAAATATTCATTCATAATAACTAGTTAAGTTTTGTTTGAGTAAAATATTGCAAAATCATGATAAGGAAAGATTAATGAAAAAGTTTAGCTTAATTGCTTTTTTAACAGCAACTGTATTATTTACAGGATGTAGCCAAAAAACTGTTGAAATGGAACAACAACCTGTTACACCTACTAATTCAGAGTCAGCATTAAATACTGTAGAAACAACACAAGAGGCTGTAATTGAAGAGACAAATATGGCTGTTGATGGGAAAGGTAACTACTTTATAGTTAATGGTAAAAAAGTATTTGTAGACTCAATTTATTTTGGATTTGATAAATATAATTTAACAGAAGAGCAAAGAAAAACTGCAAAAGATAATGCTACTAAATTAAATGGTTTAGATGGTAATGTTAAAGTTGAAGGTAACTGTGATGAGTGGGGAACTGATGAGTATAACTATGCACTTGGATTAAAAAGAGCAAAAGTTGTAAAAGATGCATTAGTTGCTGATGGAATTTCTGAATCAAAAATTTCAGTTGTAAGCTTCGGTGAAAGTAATCCTGTTTGTGCTGACAAAACTAAAGAGTGTTGGTCTAAAAATAGAAGAGCTGAGTATAAACCATTACCATAATTAAATGAAAAAATCATTTTTAATATTTTTATTAAGCACCTTTGCTGTAGCCAATGAGGTTTCAGTATTTGGTGCTGGTAATTTAGAATCAAGTAATCCTTATGGATTAACAAAAACAGAAGAACATATTTTAAAGAATAAAAAAGAGTTAGGCTCTATTGATACAAAAGTAAAGAGTGTAAAAACTACATTAGAGACAATAAGTGAAAGAATTGATGGTTTAGAATCTATTTATGAGGGTGATTCTCAAAAATTAAATAGTGCCATGATTACAATGAATAAACTTCTAACTGATTTTGAAACAAATCAAAATCAAACTGATAAAAGCAGTGAAGATATTAAAAATTTAAAAAAAGTTACGGACCAAATTTTGCAAATGCAAGATGAAATATCTAGCTTAAATAAAAAGAATATAGATAATTTAAAACTAGCATTAGAGGAAATTACAAAAAAAGTTAATACAATAGATTCAAAATATTTATCTGAAAAAGATTTTAAGAAAAATATGGAACAATTTGTTACAGTTGCTGAGTTTAATGCTTTGAAAAAAAGCTTAAAAATAAATACTAATATTGATGATAAATCAACTATTAGTAAAAATATTGATAAAAACAAAGAATTATCAGCCGATGAAAAAGCTTCAATGTTAGAAGAGGCAAAAAGATTATTTAAAATAGATTATTTTACAAAGGCTATACCTATATTTGAAGAGTTAATTGCTTCAAATTATAAACCAGCTGAGTCTAATTTCTATTTGGGAGAAATTTGGTATTATCGAAAAAAATATGAGAGTGCTATTTCATATTTTAAAAAATCAGCAGTTTTATATGATAAAGCTGATTGGATGCCAACTCTTTTATTTCATAGTGCAATATCATTTGAAAAATTAGGTGATTTTAAAAACTCTGCGAGTTTTTATGAAACATTAATTAATGTTTATCCTCACTCAAATGAAGCAAAAAAAGCAGATAAGAATTTATCAAAAAATTAATTAAAAGGAAATATATGTCAAAAGTAATAGGAATAGAATACACATTAAAAGATGCAAATACAGGTGAGCATTTAGATTCAAATGTTGGTCAAGCACCACTAGAGTTTGTTTCAGGAAAAGGTCAAATAATCCCAGGATTAGAGTCAAAATTAGTTGATATGAATGTTAGTGAAGAAGCTGATGTTATGGTTGAGCCAAAAGATGCTTATGGTGAATTAAATGCAGATGCAATTCAAACTTTAGCTAAAGAGCAGTTTGCTGGTATTGAGTTAAAAGAGGGTATGAGTCTTTATGGTACAGGTGAACAAGGTGAGACTGTACAAGTTACTGTAAAAAGCTTTACTGATAGTGAAGTAACTATTGATTATAATCACCCAATGGCTGGTAGAACATTAATGTTCTCTGTTGCTGTTTTAAGTTCAAGAGCTGCAACTGAAGAAGAGATTCAAACAGGTGTTGTTGGTGGAATGGCTGCTATGGGTGGCGGATGTTGTGGTGGCGGAAGCGCTGATTCTGGAGCTAGTGAGGGTGGATGTTGTTCATCTGAACCAGCAAAACCAGCACAACCATCTCATGGTGGATGTGGTTGTAGTCACTAATCATTTTACAAATGAGTTAAAAATGCCTAAAAGCCCTTGGCTTTTAGGCATTTTATTTTTATAATATAATTTAAGGGTATAATAGTGCCTTTAAATTATAGTTTAATTATAAGGAAAATTATTTATGAAAAAAGTTGCTTTTATATTTCCAGGTCAAGGAAGCCAAAAAATTGGTATGGGAAAAGATTTTTTTGAGAACAGTGATATTGCAAAAGAGATGATAAGTAAGGCTAGTGATAGATTAGGAATCAATTTCGAAGAGCTTCTTTTTGAAGAAAATAATAAAATTGGACAAACTGAATTCACTCAACCTGCAATTTTATTAGTTTCATCAATTGCTTATGAAATTTTTAAAAGTAAATGTGATATTAAACCTGAATTTTTATTAGGTCACTCTTTAGGTGAGTTTTCAGCATTAGTAGCAGCAGGTGCAATTGATTATTTAGATGCAATTGAATTAGTTCATAGAAGAGGTTTATTTATGAATGATGCTTGTTCAGGTGGTGGTGCTGGAATGATGGCATTAGTAGGATTAGATGACTCTAAAGTTGAATTAATTTGTAGTGAGCAAAGAGCATTAGGAAAGCAAATTTGGCCTGCAAATTATAATATGGATGGACAATTAGTACTTGCAGGTATTAAATCTGATTTAGAATCATTAGTTGATACATTTACACAAGCAGGGGCAAAAAGAGCAATTGTTTTAGATATGAGTGTTGCTAGTCATTGTGAATTACTAACAAGTGCTGTTGAAAATTTAAGACCATATTTAGAAGAGTATATAAAAGATGAATTTTTACCAATTGTTTCTAATGTATCAACAGAACTTTACACTACAAAAGAGGATGCAATTGAGTTATTAGCTTCTCAACTTACAAGTCCTGTAAAATATAAACAATCAATTAGTGCCCATGCAAAAGATGTTGATCTATTTATTGAGTTTGGTAATGGTGTTGTTTTAAAAGGTTTAAATAGAAAAATTGTAAAAGTACCAACATTAAATGTACAAGATATGGCATCATTAGAAAAAGTTATTGGAGAAATTAATGAATAAATTAGCAATTATGGGAGCAATGGAAGAGGAAATTGAACCTCTTTTAGCTCATTTTGAAAATGTAAATGTTGTAGAGTTTGCAAATAATAAGTATTATGAAGTATCATATAATGGCTTAGATATAGTTATTGCTTATTCAAAAATCGGAAAAGTATTTGCAAGTTTAACTGCAACTACTATGATTGAAAAATTTGGCTGTGATACTTTGTTATTTTCAGGTGTTGCAGGTGGTATCAATCCAAAACTAAATATTGGTGATTTAATTATTGCTGACAAACTTTGTCAACATGATTTAGATATTACAGCTTTTGGTCATCCTCATGGATTTGTTCCAGGTGGTAATGTATTTGTTGAATCTTCAAGTAAATTAAATGAGATTGCAAAAAAAGTAGCACTAGATAATGGTTTAAAAGTTATTGAGGGAACAATTGCAACGGGTGATCAATTTGTTCATTCTGTTGAACGAAAAAGCTTTATAGAAACAACATTTAAAGCTGATGCTTTAGAGATGGAAGGTGCAAGTGTTGCTGTTGTTTGTGATGCTTTAAATGTACCTTTTTTTATTTTAAGAGCTATATCTGATACAGCTGATATGGATGCAGGTTTTGATTTTGATGAGTTTTTAAAATCTAGCGCAAAAAATTCTGCTGATTATTTAATAAAAATAGTTGATGAACTTATAAAATAAGAGATTTTCTCTTATTTTATTCTTCTAAATTTATGGAGTATCCAACTCCAAAATTATTCACAATTGAGTGTTTACCAATTTTATTTCTAAGTCTTAGAAATAATGATTTAAAAGCAGAATCACTTACAGTCTCATTTTCCCAAATATGTATCTCAATATCCTCTTTTGTTACTGTTTTATCTTTATTTGAAATAAGTAATTCTATAAGTTTTATTTCATTTTTTGTTAAAGGTATTTTTTTCTTATTATCTTGAAGTGTTTTATCTAAAAAAGAGTATGAAATTGTTTTTGTTATATTTACTGTTATATTACCATCATTAAAAATCTTTTTTGCAACATTATTAAGAGTAAATATTAAATCATTTGCATTAATAGGCTTTACTAAATAATCAACTAAATTTAATCTAATAGCTTGAAAAAGGTTTTTTTCATCTTTATTATAGCTAATGATTACTATTGGTAAATAGTAGTCTTGTTCTCTAATATATTTGATTAAATTAAAGCCACTATTATCTGATAATTCAATTTCTGTAATTATTGCATTAATTTTAAATTTATTATAATTCTCTATTGCCTCTTTATATGAATTACAAATTATAACTTTTCGGAAGAATAATTTTAATATATTTAAGGTTTTAGAGTTGTTCTCTTGGCTATTATCAACATACATAACAGTTGAAATTTTTAAAACTTGTTTTAAAGAAGCTGACATTTTAACTCTTTTAATTGAACTATTAATAATCATATAAAGTATTTTTAAACTTTATTATGTTAATGTTTTGAATAATTTTATTATAACAATAGTTATTTTAAAAAGTTATTAGAAAGTGTCGTTCTTGAATAAGTTGTCGCAATAAATTCAAATAATAAGTTAAAAGGTAACATTTATGAAAAAAATAATTAAGTTAAGCATTCCCACTTTACTTCTGTTGGCTTGTACTTCACAAGCAATGTCTCTTAAAGATGTAGTAAAAGAGACAATAAATAATAATACTGAGATTAACTCAAGTGTTATAAATAATCAAGCAACTAAGCTCTATATTGATGAAGCAGTTGGTGGATATTATCCAAAAGTAGATTTAACAGCGAATATATCAAAGAAAAAAACTAAGACTGATAGTACTTCATATACAGAAAATGGTTCTAATATTCAGTTTGATGTTGAACAATTAATATATGATGGTGGACTTACAATTGGTAAAATTGGTGAAGCAAAACACAGATATTTATCTAACAATTATGCAAACTCAAATAAAAAAGAGTTGTTATTACTTGATTCTATAAAAGCATATTTAAGTTTGGTACAAAGTAATAGAAAAATTGCTTTAACAAAAGACAATTTAAATATATATGAGTCATATTTAAAAATAGCACTTGATAATGAAGCAATAAATGGTGAAGCTTTAGATAAATTCCAAGCAAGTGCAAAATATCAATTTGCAAAAGATAAACTACTTGTTGAAGAGAACAATAATAAAAGTGTTACAAGTAGATTTGAAAAACTAGTGGGAACTAAACCTAATGGTTTTGTTTGTTCACCAAATATTGATGCAATGACACTACCTGCAAGTGCTGCTGTTGCTGTAAGAACTGCTGTAAAACAGAATTTTTCAGTATTAGAGCAAATTGAAAATATAAATGAACAAAGAATGGTTTTAAATCAATCTGATGCTGCAAATTTACCAACATTAAAATTTAAGCTTCAAAGTATAAATGATGAAGATTTAATTACAAGGGATACAAGTACAGATTATTATACAGCAAAAGTAGAGTTGACATATAATTTATTTAATGGTGGAAGTGATAAAGCAACTTCACAAAGAGAAAAACTATTTTTACTTGAATCTCAAAAAGTTTTAGATACTGTTTCTAATGATATTACTAGTAAAATTTCAATTTCTTATAATACATTCATGACAGCTCAAGAGAGAGTTAAGATTTTAGAAAAGTATATTTTAGATAACAAAGAGATTTTAGCTATTTATAAAGACCAGTTCCAAGCAGGAACTAGATCATTTATTGATGTTTTAAATGTTGAGGGAGATTTATATAATTCTAAAATTTCATTAACAGATGCAAAATATCAACTTTATAATGCTTATTTTGAAGTATTTGCATATTTATCAAAATTAGAAGAACAAGTTTTAAGTTCAGCTGATCAAGTATGTACTGAAATGAAAATTGATAAATCATTTGTAAAAGAAGAAGAGATAAAATTAGAAAAATTGTAGTATTTAGGATTATTATTTGAATAACATAGAGAATGATTTTAATAAAATCGTCGAAATAAGGGAAGTTGATACTCTTTTAGAGTCTCTACTTTTCCTAACAAAGTATCATAAAAGACCATCATCTGCTGAGTCACTACTAGCAGGTTTGGCTGTTCATAATTCAGTTATGACTCCGCAAATGTTTAAAAAATCAGCTAAAAGTTTAGGCTTAATTGTAAAAGCAGTTAATTGTCCCATAGAAAACTTATCAAATCTAGCACTACCTGCTGTTGCACTCTTTGACACAAATAAAGCTTGTGTTGTTTTAAATATAGATCTTAATAAGAATGAAGTTTTAATAATTGATCCAATGGTTAGTTTAGGTGAGATTACAATATCAATAGAAGAGTTTAATAAATCTTTTAAAGGACATTTGTTAATAATAAAACCTGCATACAACTTTGAAAATAGAGTTCAGCAAGATGTTATTATAGAAGAGCCGAAACGTTGGTTTTGGCGTACAATGAAAAAAAATATACATATTTATAAACTAGTTATCTTAGCGGCAATACTAATTAACCTTTTTGTTATTGCAATTCCTTTATTTACTATGAATGTTTATGACAGAGTACTACCTAATAAAGCTGTTGATACTTTATGGGTACTATTTATTGGTATTTCCTTTGTTCTAATATTTGATTTAATTTTAAAACTTTTAAGAGCTTATTTTATAGAACAAGCTGGAAAAAGAGCTGATATAAGAATGTCTAGTAAAATATTTGATCAGCTTTTAAACATAAAGTTAGATTCAAAACCATCTTCAACTGGACTTTTTGTAAGTAGACTTCAATCATTTGAAAGTGTAAGAGAGTTTTTTACAACAGCAACTATAACAGCACTTGTAGATTTACCTTTTGTACTATTTTTTGTATTTATTATATTCTATATTGCAGGACCATTAGGATATGTATCTTTAGCAACAATAATAATCTCTTTGCTTTTTTCATGGTTTATGCAAAAACCTATAAAAGAGACAATTGAAAAATCAGCAAAAGAGGATCAAATAAAACAAACAACTCTTACTGAGACAGTTACAGGTTTGGAGATTATTAAAAGTGTAAGAGCTCAAAATAGAATGAGAACTCACTGGGAAAGAGCAATAAGTCAAACTTCATATTATAGTAATAAATCACACTATTTATCACAAATTGTTACCTATGTTGTAGGATTTATTTCTCAATTTTCTTCAATATTAATTGTGGCATTTGGTGTATTATTAGCAAATGAGGGTGAAATAACAATGGGTGCTATTATTGCAGCAATGATTTTAAATGGACGTGTTGTTGGACCTGTTTCTCAAATTGTTGGTATGATAATCAGGCTTGATAGAACAATGTTAAGTTTAAATAATATTGATGAGATTATGAATATGCCTGTTGAAAGAGTTGCTAATAAAAAATATTTAAGTCGTCCTAATTTAGATGGAGATATAGTTTATAAAGATGTTAATTTTTCATATAAAGAACAAAATTTTTCTGTTTTAAAAGATGTAAATATTAGGATAAAAAAAGGAGAAAAAGTTGGAATTATCGGAAAAATAGGTTCAGGTAAGTCAACTTTAGCAAAACTTTTGATGAATTTATATGAGCCAACAAATGGTTCAATTTTAATTGATAACACAGAAATTAGACAAATTGACCCAGTTGATTTAAGACGTTCTATAGGTTATGTTCCCCAAGAGCCATTTTTATTTATGGGAACAATTAAAGATAATATAACAATAGGTGAACAATACGCAAGTGATGAAGAGATATTAAGAGCATCTCAAATAGCAGGTGTTCATAGGTTTTTAGGAAAACATGAAGCTGGATATGATTTAATAGTAGGAGAGAGAGGAGAGGGCTTATCAGGTGGTGAAAAGCAATCTGTAACTTTAGCTCGTGCAATATTATCAAATCCTAATATTTTAGTTTTAGATGAACCTACAAACTCTATGGATGATTTAACAGAACAACAATTTAAGAATAATTTAAAAACCGTTATATCTGATAAAACTGTTATAATAGTTACACATAAGCCATCAATTTTATCTTTAGTTGATAGATTGATTGTAGTTGATGAGGGTAAAATTGTTGCTGATGGACCTAAAGAAAAAATCATTTCAGCTTTTGGAAAAAAAGTAAATGAGAAAAACAGATGATAAATAGTGAAGAAAAAAGTAAGTTATCAAAAGTAAAAAGTGGTTTTGATAAAATCAATGATAATGAAAAAGTAAAAAAAGTAAAAGATGACGTTAATAAATTAAGAGAACGTTTTAGTGATGATTCTGATATTAATGTTTATGATGAAAATGTGAATTTTGTAAATACTTTACACTCACAAGTACATGCAACAATAGGAAAAAAAGAGAAACTTTTATTTGGAGCTATCTCTTTATTTTTTCTAATAGCAATAATTTGGGCTTCAATATCAGAAATAGATGAGTTAGCAAGAGGTGAGGGTAAGGTAATTCCATCTGAAAAAATCCAAACAATACAGAGTTTAGATGGTGGAAGTATTTCAGAGATTTTAGTAAATGAGGGTGATATTATTAAAAAAAATCAGCCATTAATGAAGATTGATACAACAAGGTTTCAAGCATCATTAAAAGAAAATCAACAAACTTATGCCCATTTACTTATAACAAAAACTAGATTAGAAGCAGAATCAAAAATAGAATTAGACAAAGCTTTACCTGTTTTAGAATATCCAAAAGAGCTTTTAGAACAAGCTAGAAACTTTGCAGAAAATGACCAAAGATTATTTAAATCTAGAATTGATGAGCTACAAAGTACAACTAGAATTTATGATGTTCAGTTAAAACAAAAAGAGCAAGAACTTTTAGAATTAATTAATAAAATGAAACAACTTGAAAAAAGTTTTGCACTTGTTAAAGAAGAGAAAAGCACTATAGAACAATTAGTTAGTAGAAAAGCTAAATCAAAAGTTGACTTACTTAATATAAGAAAAGAGTACACACAAATTGAGAGTGATTTACAAGCAACTCAATTATCAATTCCAAGATTAAAGTATGCAATTCAAGAGGCAAGTTCAAGAGTTGACGAAAAACTAAAGATGTTTAAATCAGAGGTATCAAATGAACTTCAAAAAGTTAATACAGAAATTAAACAGTATGAGTCAAAAATAGTTTCAGAAAAAGATAAATTAGATAAAACAATTTTAACCTCACCTGTAAATGGTATTATAAAACAAATAAATGTTAATACAGTAGGTGGAGTAGTTAGAACAGGTCAAGATTTAATTGAAATTGTTCCTCAAAGTGAAGTATTACTAGTTGAAGCAAAATTTGATCCAAAAGATATAGCTTTTA
>CBFIGT010000008.1:0-42528 GCA_965662175.1 Arcobacter sp.
TTTATTATCTGTTTTATTCCATTTTTCTTGGGTTTTTTACTTCCATTTACTCAAATGACATATTGGTTTTATATCTCTTATGAAACAATAATTGATGAGGATTTTTTAGAAGTTTTTTACCAAACATTATCTTTAGGAGTTTTTTCAAGTATTCTTATAACTCTTTTAGCTTTTATTTTTGTTTATAATATAAGAATACATAAAAATAAATTTGCTGAATCATTAACACAAATTTCTAAACTTGGCTACTCTATTCCTGGAGCTGTTGTTGCGGTTGGAATTTTGTCTTTTTTTGCAATTATAAATGATAAAATGGATATTTTATTAAGTGGTACTTTACTTGCTATGATTTTTGGTTATGTAGTTAGATTTATAGCAATATCAATAAATAATTATGAATCAGGTTTTTCTAAAATACCAATAACATATGATGATGCTTGTAAAACTATGAATATAAGCTCTTTTCAAACATTTTTTAAGGTTATTTTACCTTTAATTAAAAACTCAATTTTTGTTAGTTTAATTATTGTTTTTATTGAGGTAATAAAAGAGTTACCATTGACTATGATTTTAAGACCATTTAATTATGACACTTTAGCTGTCTATTCCCATGAATTAGTTGGTCAAGCTCAAGTTATAGAATCAAGTGTACCTGCTATGTTTATTGTTATATTGGGAATTATATCTGTTTTAGCATTAGTAAATAAAATGAAAAATTAACAAGGATTAATATGGTTGGAATTAGTGTAAAAGATTTTTCTATCTCCTTTGGAAATACCTCTATTTTGGAAAATATCTCTTTTGATGTAAAAGAGGGAGAGATTGTCACAATATTAGGTCCAAGTGGATGTGGTAAAAGTACTATTTTAAGAAGTATTGCTTCTTTAGAAAATAGATACAAAGGTGAAATCTATTTAAATGAAACATGTCTTGTAAATGATAAAAATAGATGTAACAAAGATATAGGCTATATTTTTCAAGATTATGCTCTTTTTCCACACTTAAATGTAAAAGAGAATATTGAGTTTGCTTTATACAATTTACCAAATAATGAAAAACAAAAAAGAGTTGATAAACTATTAAAACAGTTTGATTTAATTGAACATAAAAATAAAAATATTCATGAATTAAGTGGAGGCCAACAACAAAGAGTTTCAATAGCAAGAGTAATTGCCTATGAGCCAAAGGTTTTACTACTTGATGAGCCCTTTTCAAACCTTGATACGATTTTAAGAGCTAAAACAAAAATATGGTTAAAAAACTTAATAAAAGAGTTAGGATTATCAGCTATTTTAGTAACCCACGACCAAAAAGAGGCACTCTCTATGTCTAATAAAATTGGTATTATTCATGAGAAACAAATTGTTCAATTTGATACTCCAAGAAATATTTTTGAAAAACCAAATAGTTTATATGTTGCTAATTTTTTAAGTGAGATAAATACTCTTCCAAACTTTATTGTTGAGGAATTAAATTATGATAGTGAAAAAAAATATTTATTAAGAAAAAATAAAACTAAGATAAGTAAAAATAAGACAAATTATGAATTAATATTAAAAGAGTTCTCTTATTGTGGTGATTATTATGAAGCTAATCTAACATATAAAAAAGATAGCAAAGTGAGCCTATCAGCAAATTTTAATTTAAATGAGTATACATTACTAAATGAAAAAATTTACCTAGATTTGGAACTTAGTGACATTATAATTGTTGATAAGTGAGTTTATAGTCTAATAAAAAAGTATTTTATTTTAAATATATTTAAAAAGTAGTATACTAAAAAATGAAACAAATTTACATAAAATTATTTTTAACCATTATCTTATCATTATCTTTATATTCTAAGGATTTAGAAAAAGTATCTTTAAGACTTGATTGGTTACACCAATTTCAATTTGCTGGTTATTACATGGCAAAAGAGAAAGGTTTTTTCAAAGAAGTTGGATTAGATGTTGATATTAAAGAGTTTGACTATAAAATAGATCAAGTCCAAGAGGTTATTAACCAAGAGGTTGATTATGCTGTTGGTAAATCATCTTTGATTATTGATAAATTAAATGGAAAAAATATCTTAACATTAGCTGCCATTTATCAAACTTCACCTATGATATTACTAACCACAAATCTTTCAATAAAAAGACCTCAAGATTTATACAATAGAAATATAATGTTAACAAGTGATGCTAAAACATCTGTTGCAATAAGTTCTATGATAACATCAAAGGGTATAAGTCTAAATGATATAAATTTTCAAGAACATAGTTTTAATTTAGATGATTTAATAAGTGGTAAAACTGATGCTATGGGTTCATATATTTCAAATGAACCATTTATTTTAAAAAATAAAAATATAAAATATAATATATTAGACCCAAAAGATTATGGTTTTGATTTTTATGGAGGAATACTTTTTACTTCAAAATTTGAAGTTGATAAACATCCCCAAAGAGTTCAAAACTTCCAAAAAGCAGCCCTTAAAGGTTGGTCATACGCTTTTAATAATATTCATGAAACTATTGAAGTTATTATGAATAAGTATAATACTCAAAAAAAATCTTTTTCAGCTTTAGAGTATGAAGCCCTTACTTTAAAAGAGTTATCACAAATTGATAAGGGTAAATTAGGTGAGATTAATTATAAAAAACTGAATGAAATAAAAAAAATCTACTCTCTTTTAGGTTATGTTGATATGAAGCAAGAGCTTTCAAATTTTATAATCTTTCCAAAAGATGTACTTCTATCAGAAAAAGAAAAAGAGTATTTAAAAGAGATTACAGTTAAATATCTATCTACACTAAATCCTCCTTTTAATAATGGCCTTGGAAATAGTAGTATTGAGTATGATTATATCAATTTATTAAAAAATAAAATTCCTATGGATGTAAAAATAAGAAATGAAGACTCCCCTTCTTTATTACTTAAATCACTAATGAATACTCCAACTCAAATAAAAATTGTAAGTACTTTAGATGATTATAATCAAACTAATGTTTTGAAAACAAATCCAATAACAAAATACTCACTTGCAATTGTTTCTAAACTAAATACATCATTTATATCATCAACTTCAATGCTTAATAATAAAAAAGTAGCTATTAGAGGGGATAATATTCTCAATGAAAAGATTATGAAAGCATATTCTAATATTACTTTTGTGCAGACTAAAACCTTAGATGATGCTCTAAAACTACTTGAAGAGGGAAAGGTTTATGCTGTTCTTGAAATATTGCCTTTACTAAACTATAAAATAAAAGAGTTAGAAATAAAAGATATAAAAATAGTTGGTACTACTGAGTTTTTCTATGAATTAAGTTATATGCTAAATAGTAAAGATACTATTTTACACTCTATTTTAAATAAAGCAATTGAGAGAATAAACATAGAAGATATAGAAAAAATAGATTTTATTTATAATAAGCTTGATTATCATGAAAGTAGTAATTCAGAGCTATTTTATAAGATAGCTTTTTTCTCTACTTTGTTAATCATTTTTCTAATTGTATTAAATATTAAACTATCTAAAGAGATAAAGAAAAGAAAAGATGCTGAAAAGAGATTAAGTAGTCTATCTCACACAGATGAATTAACAGGATTAAATAATAAAAGAAAAATTATAAAAATATTAATTAATAAAATTGTTCTATCAAAAAGGTATGCAAGGCCATTATCTATAATATTTTTTAATATTGATAATTTCAAAAAAGTAAATTCACTTCATGGACACACAATTGGTGATGAAGTTTTAAAAGAGTTAATTGATTTAATAAATAAAAATATTAGAACATCTGATATTTTAGGTCGAATGGATGGAGATAATTTCCTTCTACTTCTTCCTGAAACATCAAAAGAGAATGCAAAAAGAACTGCTGAAAACTTAAAAGATATAATTGCATCTTTCAAGTTTAAAATAGGTATAAATATAACTTGTAGCTTTGGAGTCTCTTCACTTGAAGAGAATGATACAAAAAAATCTTTACTAAAAAAAGCTGAAGATGCAATGTTTGAAGTTAAAAGTGATTTAAAAAATGACGTTAAAGTAGATTAACTACTTTAACTTATATTTGAAATTTTTTGATTAAATCATCACTACAGTTTAATATTCCTCTTTCTCTTAAATCATCAATTACACTCATTGTACAATTAACATCATCAGGCCATCTTCGTTGAAAGTTATCAAATGAGTTTTTATTTGTAGCATCAACACCTAAGGTATTGTTATTTAAATAAATATCCCTATTTGAGTCAATATTATTACAAACTCTCCAAACAAGCATATAAGGATTTGTAACATCATTTTTTTCACTATCAACAAATATTACAATTTTTAAATGCTCATATAAAGGTTTCAACTCTTCAAATAGATATTTTTGACTTCTGGTTTTATTTACACTTATTACTGTAATTGGATTTTTTGTATATTTAAAATATTGTTTTAAATCAATAATTTCACTACTTATCTCTTTTGCTTTATTTAATAGTTCTGAATCATTTAAAACCTTAATTCCACTCTCACTAATCTCATCACCTGTACAATCAAGTCCAAGTTTCCCACCAACAGCAAACTTTGGACTTGAGTGGTCAAGGGCATCAACAACACCCTTTGAGATAAATAAATCATTTATATCTATTCTATTTAATATATATTTTGTAATCTCTTCATGATTAGTTAATAAAGGTGCATCTTCATTTACAAATATAGCATGTTTTACAAAAGACATTTGCCCTACTCCCCAAAATGCATGCATCATTTGACTTGCATGTCCTGGATATAGAGTTTTGATTTTTGCTAAAATTAGATTATGGAAAACTCCATTTTCAGGCATATAATAATCAATCAAATCAGGCGCTGTAGTTTTAAGTAGTGGTAAAAATATTCTCTCAGTTGCATGCCCCATATATTTATCTTCAAGTGGTGGTTTTCCAACAACTGTTGCTAAAAATGTAGGTTTTGCCTTACTTGTAATTGCTGTAACTTCCATAAAAGGATACTCTTCTTCCAAAGTATAATAACCAGTATGATCACCAAATGGTCCCTCAATTCTTGTTTTTGAAGGATCTACAAATCCCTCAATAATAAAGTCATTATCTTTTGGTACATATATATCATTTGTAATAGATTTTACTAGCTGTGCATTTTTTCCTTTTACAAAACCATATAACATTAACTCAAAAACTCCAATTGGAAGTGGCGCTTGTCCACACCAAATATACATAGGGTCACCACCTATACCAATACTTACAGGCATTTTTTTACCAGCTTTTTTGTACTCATGTAAAAAGTGATTTGAGTCTTTATGAATTTGCCAATGAAGTCCAACTGTATGGTCATCAAAAATTTGTAATCTATACATTCCTAAATTTTTCATCTCACCATTTAAAGAAGTTGTATAAACTTGTCCCATAGTAATAAAAGGACCACCATCTTGTTCCCAAGTTGTTAAAACAGGTAAATCAGAAAGTTTAGCATCAGCTCCTAGTTTTATAACTTGTTGACACTCCCCTTTTCCTCTATTTTTCTTTGGTATTGTATTTTTTAAAGCAAACAGTTTTCCAAATGTTGAAAGTTTTTCACTAAATGTTGTTGGAGGCTTCATTTTTAATAAGCTCTCTATTTCAGCACCAATTTTATCACCATCACCAATAAAAAGTTCAACTGCTTTTTCATTACAAAAAACATTCATAAGAACTGGAATATCAAACTTCTTTCCTGTTCTTTTATCAATTGGATTTGTAAATAAAATTGCTTTAGAGTCCTCTTTTTTCACTTCAACATAAGCAATATGTGGTATCTCTAAATATATGTCTAACTCATCATCAATAACTCGAAGTAAATCGTTTTTTCTTAATATTTCTATAGCTTTTTCCATTTTATCCCCATAATAATCAAATAATTAGTTTAAATCTTATATCATTTTATCGTTAAAAATTGGATTATAATAGGGGTTTTAAATATGTTTGATAAGGTAATTAATAGAAAAGGAACTTCTTGTTCAAAGTATGATGATTTAGAACACTACTTTGGTAGTGATGATTTAGACCCTTTATGGGTTGCTGATATGGATTTTGAAATTCCAGATTTTTTACAAAAAGCTATTCAAGATAGAGCAGCTCATAATATATTTGGATATGGAATGCAAAATAAAGAGATTTTTGAAAATATAAAAAACTGGATGAAATCACAACATAACTGGGATATTTCCACAAATAGTATATCATTATGTAATGGAGTTGTACCAGCTTATAGTGCTTGTATTGAGGCTTTTTCTAATGAAGGTGATGAAGTTATAGTTCAAACACCTGTATATTTTCCCCTTTTTCAATGCGTACATTCAAATCAAAGAAAACTTTTAATAAATCCTTTAAAAGAGGAAAATGGCTACTACTCAATGGATTTAGAGCATTTAAAATCTATAATTACTCCAAAAACAAAAATATTAACACTTTGTTCACCTCACAACCCTGTAGGAAGAGTTTGGAGTAAAAAAGAGTTAGAAGAGTTAGGAAAAATATGTATTGAAAATAGTATCACTATAATAAGTGATGAAATACATGCTGATTTAGTTTTTAAAAAATTTACACCTTTAGCTTCAATCTCAAATGAACTAGCTAATATAAGTGTTACCCTAAACTCACCTGGAAAAACTTTTAATATTGCTGGATTAAATGCTTCATATTGTATAACTGAAAATAAAAAGTTAAAAATTACTCTTGATAAAGTTATTAAAAGAAGAGTTATTAATTCTATAAATGTATTTGGATTAATAGCAATGAATGTAGCATATGCTCATGGAACCCAGTGGTTGCATGACTTAAGAGAGTATATCGATGAAAATATCAAATTTACAATAGAGTATTTAGAGTCAAAAAGTAGCATTCGTATTTTTAGGCCTGAAGCCACTTATTTATTATGGTTAGACTTTAGTGAGTGTAATATGTCACATGAACAGATAAAAGAGCTTTTATTAAAAGATGCTAAAGTTGCCCTAAATGACGGGCTTTCTTTTGGAAATAATGGAAATTTACACTTTAGATTAAATTGTACAAAACCTAGAAATGAGCTTAAGTTATCATTAGATAAGATTATTAATTTTATAAGGTAAAGAAAATTATATATTAAAGTATTACCTTTTTTCTCACTTTTTCATCTTTAATTATTTATTGTAACAAATGCATTATGATTTGCATTTATCTATAGTAAAATCATTTTACACAATATTTATGAAATGGATTAAGCATGTCAAATGAACTTTTGTTGTCAACAACTATATTTGTTGTAATTGGTATAGTTCTTGTGTCAGTTTTCTTACTGTCTAAATATCTTGGACCTCAAAATAAAGAGGACAAGGCAAAAAATACAGTATACGAATCTGGTGTAAGTAACCCCGTTGGAGGAACTAAACTACGGTTTAGTATTAAGTTTTATTTAGTAGCAATTTTATTTGTACTATTTGATGTTGAGATAATCTTCATGTTCCCTTGGGCTGTAAATATTAGAGAACTAGGATATCTAGGATTATTCGAAATGTTTATGTTCATGGGCTTACTATTTGCAGGTTTAATTTACATCTATAAGAAAAAGGCATTATCATGGGAGTAGGAGCAGAATCAGTATTAGGTGATTCAGTAATCACTACAAGACTTGACAAAGCAGTTAACTGGGCAAGGTCATACTCATTATGGCCTATGGTATTTGGTACTGCTTGTTGTGGTATTGAGTTTATGTCAGTTGCAGCATCTAGATACGATTTATCAAGATTTGGAGCAGAGGTTGTTAGGTTCTCACCTAGACAAGCTGACTTATTAATTGTTGCAGGTACTATCACATATAAACAAGCACCTGTATTAAAGAAAATTTATGATCAAATGTGCGAACCAAAATGGGTTATCTCAATGGGTGCATGTGCAAGTTCTGGTGGTTTTTATGATAACTATACTACTTTACAAGGAATTGATGCAATTATTCCTGTAGATGAGTATGTGTCAGGTTGTCCACCAAGACCAGAAGCGGTTTTAGATGCAATTATGAATATTCAAAAGAAAACAGAACAAGACTCAGGTATTAAAGATAGAGTTGTTAAGTTTAAAGAGTTTAAAGGAATCCTTGATGCTTAAACCAGATATTATAATTTCGCAAAATGAGATAAAATCTACAGTTTTAAAACTAAAAAATGAAGATGGATTTAATCTTCTTTTGGATATTACAGCTGTTGATTATCTAAAATACCCAGATGTAACACCATCAAGATTTGCTCTTATTTATATATTAAGAGATAAAACATTTAAAAAACAAATGGTTATAAAATGTTTTGTTGATGATAACAACTTAAATGTTGATACAATCTCTGATATTTTTGAAGCTGCAAACTGGGCTGAAAGAGAGACTTATGACCAATATGGAATTAAGTTCATAGGTCACCCAAATATGAAAAGACTTCTTAATCACCACCAATTTGTAGGTCATCCATTAAGAAAAGATTATAGAATCACTGATGGTCAGATTTGTACTGAAACTGAAGATTTAATGGATGAAATGACTCCACTTTTAAAATCTAAAGGTTTTAAAGATGATCATTTAGAAGAGTTAATGTTCTTAAATGTTGGACCATCTCACCCAGCATCTCACGGTACTATTAGAAACTTTTTAGCTATGGAGGGAGAATCAATTTCAGCATGTGTTACAGAGATTGGTTACTTACATAGAGGTTTTGAAAAAGCTTGTGAAACACATACTTATTCTCAAGTTATTCCATATACAGATAGATTAAACTACTGTTCTGCAATTTTAAATAATATTGGTTATGCAAAAGCTGTTGAAGATATGTTAAAAATAGATATCACTCCAAGAGCTAAAATGATTAGAATTATCATTGGTGAATTAAGTAGAATTACTGACCACTTAGTTTGTAATGCAGCTAATATGGTTGATATGGGAGGTCTAACTAACTTCTGGTATATTTTCGCTCCAAGAGATAAAGCATATGATATTTTATCAAAACTTACAGGTGCTAGATTAACTAACTCATATACAAGAATTGGTGGTTTAGAGTTTGACTTATATGATGGTTTTGAAGCTGATTTAGATGATGTTTTAAGAGATGTGGAAAAAGCAATTGATGATGCTATGTCTTTAGTTGAAAGAAATAAAATTTTCCAAGATAGATCACAAGATGTAGGTGTTATAAACTCTGAGTTTGCAATTAGTGCAGGAATTACAGGTCCTAATTTAAGAGCTACAGGTGTTGCATTTGACTTAAGAAAAGACAAACCTTATTATGGCTACGAAAACTTTGATTTTGATGTTGTTGTTGGATCACATGGTGATGTTTATGACAGATTTATGTGTAGATTTGAAGAGTGTAGACAATCAATTAGAATTATTGAACAAGCTATGAAAGAGCTACCAGATGGTCCTATTAATGTAAATGCACCTGGTGTTTTCTTACCTACTAAAAATAGTGTTTATGGAAATATTGAGGGCTTAATGAACCAATTCAAATTAACATTTGAGGGTATTAAAGTTCCAAAAGGTGAATACTATGGATTTACAGAGGGTGGAAATGGTGAATTAGGTTTCCATATTACAAGTGATGGAACAGGAACACCATACAAAGTAAAATGTAGACCACCATGTTTCTATTCACTTGCAGCTTTTGCAAAAATTGTAGAAAATTCAATGTTAGCTGATGCCGTTATTACTATGGCATCTATGAACTTTATTGCAGGGGAGTTTGATAGATAATGAGTACATTTCAATATACAAAAGAAAACGAAGCTAAATTTGAAAATATAGCAAAAAAATACCCAAAAATCGATGCAATGATGCTACCTGCTTTATGGTTAGTTCAAGAGCAAGAGGGATGGGTAAGTCCTGAAGCTATGATATTTGTAGCTGATAGATTAAAAAAACAACCAATTGAAGTTTATGAGTTTGCAACATTTTATACAATGTTTAACTTAAAACCAATTGGAACTTACCATATTGAGCTTTGTAAAACACTTTCATGTATGCTAATGGGAGCGCCTGAGCTTAAAAAATTTATTAAAGAAACAATTGGAATTGAACCAGGTCAAACAAGTGCTGATGGTAAATTTCACCTAAGTGAAGTTGAGTGTCAAGGAGCTTGTGGTGGTGCACCAATGATTGCTTTAAACCACGTATATCACGAGAATTTAACAGTTGATAAATTAAAGAGTATTCTTGGGGAGTGTAAATAATGGCAGTTGAACTAGTAAAAATTGTAAGTAAAAACTTTGACATTCCAGATTCTCACAAATTAGAAGTTGCTTTAAAACATGGAAGATATTCATCTGTTGATAAAGCATTTTCTATGAAACCTGATGATATTACTGAAGAGGTTTGTAAAAGTGGACTTAGAGGAAAAGGTGGAGGAGGAGCTGCATGTGGTCCTAAATGGAAACTTATGCCTCCTGTTGATGATAGACCTAGATACTTAATCTGTAATGGTGATGAATCAGAGCCAGGTACATTTAAAGATAGACAAATTTTCCAATATGATCCGCACCTTTTAATTGAGGGTATTATTGATACTTGTTGGGCACTTCAAGCAAATGATGCATATATTTATATTAGAGGTGAATATAAATTTTTTATTGACCAATTAAATAATGCTATTGATGAAGCTTATGAAGCAGGAATTATTGGACCAAAAGTTATGAATAAATATGACTTTAGAGTTGATATTACAGTTCATAGAGGTGGTGGAGCATATATTTGTGGTGAAAAATCTGCACTTATTGAATCAATTGAGGGTAAAAGAGGACATCCAAGACTAAAACCACATGGTAAAGAGTGTGAGTGGTTCTATGATATGCCTGCAACTGTAAACAATGTTGAAACAATTGCATCTGTTCCTAATATTGTTGAAAATGGTTATGAATCATATACTAAGTGGGGAACCCAAAAAGCTCCTGGAACTATGCTATTTGCAATGAGTGGACCTGTAAAAAATCCAGGTGTTTATGAGTTACAATATGGTGAAAAAATGACTGATGTTATCAATGAAATTGGTGGCGGAATGAAAGATGGTTTAAAACTTAAAGCTGTTATTCCAGGTGGAGCATCTTGTCCTATCTTAACAGCCGAAGAAGTTGAAAAAGCATACTTAGATTATGAAACTATGTGGGATATTGGTTCAACACTTGGAACTGGTGGAATGATGATTATTCCTGAGGGTGTTTCAATGGTTGATGTGGCTAAAAACTTAATAGAGTTTTATCACCATGAATCATGTGGACAATGTACACCTTGTAGAGAGGGAACAGGTTGGATTGATAAAATCTTAAGAGATTTAATTGAAGGTCTAGGAAAAGAGGAAGATTTACAAACTATTCTTGATGTTTGTGAAACTATGAATGGAAAAACTGTATGTGTATTTGCACCTGCGGTTAAAGATATTATTAAAAGTATAGTTCAAAAATATAGACATGAATTTGTTGAACTACTTGAATCAAATGTAAATAAAATATAAGGAGTAATTACACATGGCAAAGAACACATTTACATTAACAGACAATAGAAATGGTAAGAGTTATGAATACAATATTATAGATGGGACAAGAGGACCTAGCGTTGTAGATATTAGAACTTTCTACAAAGACTCAGGTATGTTTACTTATGACCCAGGATATACATCAACAGCTTCTTGTGATTCAAAAATCACATTTATTGATGGTGAAAATTCTGAGCTTAGATATAGAGGAATTGATATTGCTGACTTAGCTGGTAAACACTCTTTTCTTGATGTTTCTTATTTATTAATGAGAGGTCAATTACCAACTGAACAAGCTTCTAAAAACTTTGACTTAGAGATTAGACATAGATCATTCTTAAACGAAGGTATTATTAGATTATTTGATGCTTTACCAGATGGTGCTCACCCAATGGCAACAATGGGAGCTGCAACTATGGCTCTAGCTGCATTTTATAAAGACCACTTACATTTAGAAGATGAAGAAGCTTTCAAAATGATGAGAAGAAGAATCTTAGCTAAAATGCCTGTAATTGCTGCAATGGCTTATAGAAACTCTATTGGTACACCACTTATTTATCCAGATGTAGATAAATATTTCACTGAAAACTTCTTATATATGCTAAGAGCTTATCCAGGTGGAAAAATGAAATATCTTGGAAATGGAAAAAGTGATGAGATTAGACAAATCGAAGTTGAGGCTTTAGATGCTATTTTTACTCTACATGCTGACCATGAACAAAATGCTTCTACTACAACTGTAAGAAATGTTGGTTCAACTGAAGCTCACCCTTATGTTGCTATGGCTTCTGGTATTGCAGCCCTTTGGGGTTCAGCTCACGGTGGTGCTAATGAAAAAGTTATGGATCAATTAAAACTAATTGGTGATGTTAAAAATGTACCTACTTATATTGCAAAAGCTAAAGACAAAAATGATCCATTTAGATTAATGGGATTTGGACATAGAGTTTATAAAAATAGAGACCCAAGAGCTGAAAGCTTAAAAAAATTACAAGATCAACTAAGAGTAGAGTTAAATCTTGATTCTAAACTTCTTGATATAGCAGCTGCTGTTGAAGAGGCTGCATTAAATGATGATTATTTCAAACAAAGAGGATTATATCCTAATATTGATTTCTATTCAGGTGTTATTTTAACAGCTCTTAGAATTCCAACTGCAATGTTTACACCAATCTTTGTTATTGGTAGAACTCCAGGTTGGTTAGCACAATGGTCTGAGTTAAAACTAGATCCAACTGCTAAAATTGCAAGACCTAGACAGTTATATACTGGTAAATAATTAAAAATTAAAAAGAGGGATATATAAAAATGAGCGAGATGGTAAAACTGATAATCAATGATCAGGAGATGGAGGCCCAAAAAGGTAGCCTCTTAATTGATAAGTTATTAGATGAAGATATTCATATTCCTCATTTTTGTTATCACAAAGCACTGGGAAAAGATGGAAACTGTAGAATGTGTATGGTTGAAATTGCAGGTCAAAAAAGACCTCAAATTGCTTGTGATACTCCTGTTAAAGAGGGTATGGTTGTAAGTACTGTTAGTGATAATATTAAAGCTGTAAGAAGAGATATTTTAGAACTTCAACTTATAAATCACCCGATTGATTGTCCTACATGTGACCAAGCAGGAGAGTGTAAACTACAAGATTTTTACATGGAATCAGGTTTTTATGAATCTAGAGTTAATGTAGAAGAGAAAAATCACGCAAGAAAAAGAGAAGACTTAGGTGCTAATGTTATGTTAGACCAAGAGAGATGTGTTCTTTGTACGAGATGTGTTAGATTTTGTTCTGATATTACAGGAACAAATGAGTTAGGTGTTATTAATAGAGCTGATCATTCAGTTATTGGAACTTTTCCAGGACGACCTTTAAGCAACCCATATGCTATGAATGTTGTTGATTTATGTCCGGTTGGAGCTTTAACATCTAAAGATTTCAGATTTAAACAAAGAGTTTGGTTTATGGAAACATTTAATGCTATTTGTAATGGTTGTTCAAAAGGTTGTAATATCTTTGTTGACCATAGAAAAGAGAAGTATGAAGATGACAAAATTTTCAGATTCAGACCAAGACTTAATGCTGAAGTAAACGGCTATTTCATGTGTGATTACGGTAGGTTATCTTATAAAAATGAAGAAGAAAATAGATTTGAGACAGCATTAATTGATAATAAAACATCAAACACAGATAATGCAATAGCACAACTTTTTAATGAAGTTATAAAAAACAATAATGCACTTTTTTTAGTTGGACCTAACTTATGTTTAGAAGAGATGCAAAATGTAAAAGCATTTGCACAAGCTTCAAAAGCAAATGTATCAGGATACTCTCCTCAATATATTGATGAAACATTTGGAGATGATTATTTAAAAAGAAATGATAAATCATCAAATAGAGCATCTTTTAAAGAGCTTGGAATATCTGAAGATGAAACAGAGTTTAAAGAGAATTTTGAGAAGGCATCATTAGTTGTAATTTTTGATAACAACTATTTTGATAATAATTTAGAGTTATTATCAGGTAAAAAAGTAATCTCATGTTTTTCAAATAATACAAAAACAATAGAAAAATCTGATATAGCTATTCCTATATCATCATTTTATGAAAAAAGTGGTACTTACATAAATGAAGATGGAATAAAACAAAAGGTTGTTTCAGGAATGAATAGAGACAATCAAGCAAAAACAATATCATCAATAGTTGAAACTATTAAAAGCATGATTGAAAAAGGAAATATATGAGTACAGCATCAATAGTTGTTATTATAGTAAATATACTTTTAGCTGTAGTACTAGCAGTTGGTCTAACACCTATATTTGTTTGGTGGGAGAGAAGAATTGCTGGATTTATTCAAGATAGAACAGGTCCAAATAGATGTAGTATTGGGCCTATGAGACTTGGTGGTTTAATCCAAAGTATTGCAGATATGTTAAAACTTGTATTTAAAGAGGATTTTACTCCCTCTCATATTAAATACACTTTCTTCTTTACAATTGCTCCAGCAATTGTATTCATATGTTATTTTATGACATTTGCTGTTATTCCATTTGCTGATAATATAGTAATAGATGGTGAGTCTTATGCTATGCAAGCCTTACCTATGCAACTTGGGATTATGTGGTTTCTAGCATATGCAGGTTTATCTGTTTATGGAATCATTTTAGGTGGATATGCTTCTGGAAGTAAATATGGACTTTTAGGTGCTATTAGAGCATCTGCACAGGTTATCTCATATGAAGCTGCTATGGCATTAGCACTTATTTCAATGCTTTTAACTTATGGTTCAATTCATTTAAATGAAATTGTTCAAGCACAAAATGGCGTTTTCTTTGGTGTAATTCCTGCATGGGGAGCATTTATGCAACCACTTGCTGCAATTATATTTATAGTTTGTGCATTCGCTGAAACAAATAGAACACCTTTTGATATTGCTGAGGGTGAATCTGAAATTGTTGCTGGTTATCACACTGAGTATTCAGCTATGAGATTTGGTCTTTTCCAAGTATCTGAGTTTGCTGCAATGGCAGGTGCTAGTGCAATTATTGTAACACTATTTTTTGGTGGATATACAATTCCTTGGTTAGATACACAAACACTAAAAGCGAATATGGATATTGTTATTATTGTTTTAATGGCTTTATTACCAATTAAAATATTTGTACTTACTAAATGGATTAAGAAAAATAATACTTGGAAAAATCCTGATGATATTAGAGCAAAAGAAACAGGAATTTTAGTAAAAGCTTTCTGGACTATTGGTGTTATTTCATTTTTAGCTTTAGGTGCAATAATGGCTACAGGATTAAGTGAAAATGGTTCAAGTATTGCAGTTGCTGTTATTCAAGTAACTACATTCTTAGTTAAATTTTTCTTAATGGTAATTGTATTTATGTGGATTAGATGGACACTATTAAGATTTAGATATGACCAACTGCAAATGTTAGGATGGAAAGTGTTATTACCTCTTGCACTATTAAACATCATTATAACTGCAACAGTAATAGTATACACAGGAATATAATATGGGAATTAAAATTATAAAAAGACAGGGTCAAAGTTTTAAAGACAAACTTTACTTACCAGCTATTATTGGTGGTATGAAGACAACTATGGGTCATTTTACAAAGAACTTAAAAGACAACTCAAACTTAAGAACTATGCAATATCCAGAGGTTCAACCAACAGATGTTGCAACTAATGAGAGATATAGAGGTGTTCATAGACTTACTAAATGGGAAGATGAGAGTGAAAAGTGTGTTGCATGTTATATGTGTGCAACAGCTTGTCCTGCTCAATGTATCTTTATAGATGCTGAAGAGAGATTTGATGGAAAAGCTGAAAAAAGACCAAGTGAGTTCAAAATAGACCTTTTAGAGTGTGTTTATTGTGGTTATTGTGTTGAAGCATGTCCATGTGATGCAATTAGAATGGATACAGGTATTTTTTCTTTTACAGGAAGCTCAAGAGAAGAGTTTTTTGTTGATAAAAAATATTTAATGAATAACGAAAGATCAAAGGATTTACCAAATGGTTGATATTTTATTTATTGGTTTAAGCTTTATGGCAATAGCAGGTGGTATTGTTATGCTTACACATAGACAACCTATGTATGCGGCACTAGGACTTTTAATTTCAATTTTGGCAGTTTCTGGTCTTTTTGCACTTTTAAGTGCTACTTTTCTTTTCATGGTTCAAATAATAGTGTATGCGGGTGCAATTATGACTCTTTTACTATTTATTTTAATGTTCTTAAATATTGATGAACATGATTTACCTCAAGAAGATAATAAATTAAGAAACATAATTTGGGGTGCAATTATAATGTTACCTTTAAATGTGGTTATCTTAAAAGCTGTATCTGCTTTACCTGAAAAAGATATGAGTATAGTAGAGACTAACTTTGGAGGAATCAAAGAAGTTGGGATGCTATTATATGAAAACTGGCTAATCTCTTTTGAGCTTATCTCAATTTTATTATTAGTTGCATTAGTTGGTGCTGTTGTATTAGCTAAAAGAAAAAAACCTAGAGGAACTGAATCATGATATCACTAACATCATATGCATTTGTTTCGATGATGCTTTTTTCAATTGGTGTAATTGGAGTTGTTGCAAGACGAAATATTTTTGTAATATATATGTCAATTGAATTAATGTTAAACGGAATTAACCTATTTTTAGTTACATTTGCTAGATACCATTTTAATATGGACCCGCAAGTTATAACGATTATGGTTATAGCAATTGCTGCTGCTGAAGCTGCAATCTTCTTATCAGTAATTATTCTACTATTTAGAACTAAAAAATCTTTAGATACTGATATTTTTACAGCACTAAAACAAGGAGATAAATAATGCATACAAATTTACTAGTATGGATAATATTAGCTCCTCTAATTGGTGCTATATTAAATGGTGGTTTTTACTTTTATAATATTAAAAAAAGAAAACTTTCACAAAAAGTTTTCTCTATTATTGGTACAGTAACTCCTATTGTTGCTTTTATTTTTACTTTAATTATCTTTTTAGATATGGTAAAAACAGGTGCAACATTTCAACAAAATATTTTTACTTGGTTACAAGTTGATCAATTAACTATTGAGATGAAACTTTTAGGTGATAATCTTTCTATATTTATGGCAATGTTTGTTACTTTTGTTGGTTCATTAATTCATATTTATGCTGTTGGATATATGGATAAAGATGAAGGTTTTGGTAAATTCTTCGCTTATTTTAATCTATTCTTAGCTTCAATGTTAATTTTAGTTTTAGCTGATAATCCAATTATTCTTTTCATTGGTTGGGAAGGTGTTGGTGTTTGTTCTTACCTTTTAATTAAGTTCTATTATGGTTCTGAAGAGAATGTATTAGCTGCAAACAAAGCATTTATTGTAAATAGAGTTGGTGACTTTGGATTTATCTTAGGTGTTATTACTCTATTCTTTGCAATTGGACAAGGTAATTTATCATTTGATTCAATTGAAGCAAACTTAGGTAATGCATCAAATGGATTACTTGTATTATCAGGTTTCTTATTATTTGTTGGAGCAATGGGTAAATCAGCTCAGATTCCATTATATACATGGCTTCCTGATGCGATGGCAGGACCTACTCCAATTTCAGCTCTAATTCACGCTGCTACAATGGTAACAGCTGGTGTTTATATGGTTGCTAGATTTCATTTCTTATATGTTGATATTGAGGGAATTGGAATATTTATAGCTTATATTGGTGCATTTTCAGCACTATTAGCTGCAATTATTGCAACTAAGCAACAAGATATTAAAAAAATTCTTGCTTATTCAACTATGAGTCAGTTAGGATATATGTTTATAGGTGTTGGTTTAGGTTTTTATTCAACTGGACTTTTCCACGTATTTACACATGCATTCTTTAAAGCTATGCTTTTCATGGCAGCAGGTGGTATGATTATAGCACTTCACCATGAGCAAAATATATTTAAAATGGCACAACATAGAGTTCAAACTCCAATTATCGCATTTTGTATGTTAGTTGGTGTTATAGCAATTTCAGGTATTCCTCCATTTTCAGGTTTCTTTTCTAAAGATGCTATTTTAGCAGCAGCTTTCCAAGAGGGACAATATATTCTTTGGGGAATAGGAATGTTTACAGCCTTTTTAACAGCATTTTATATGTTTAGATTATATTTCATTCTTTTTGTAGCTCCAAACAAGCACACAGGTACAGAGTATGTTTATACATCAAAAACAATAACTATTCCTTTATTAGTATTAGCTGTTGGTGCAATTGGTGCTGGTTTCTTAAACCTTCCAACTGTTTTAGGTGGTCACCACTTAGTTGATACTTGGTTAGCACAGTTAAACTCTAAACATATCCATATGAGTCATACTATGGAGTATGTATTAATGGCATTATCAGTTATAGTAGCAGCTGCTGGTATAGGTGCTGCTTATAACAAATATGCACACTATGATGTATATAAGCCTGAAAGTGAAGAGGGTACTATTGCAAACAAATTCTATGTTGATGAAATCTATAATGCGGTATTTGTACAAAGTACTAAAAAAATATCAGTGTTTATTGATAAGTTCTTAGATGAAAGATTAATTGATAAATTCATCATGGAAGGGTGTAAACAGTTTATCGGAATTGGTAAATTAGTTGGTTTACTTCAAAACGCAAATGTGAGATTTTATGGGCTATTTATGTTATTAGGTATTAGTTCAATCTTTATATATTTATATATTTCTTTAGGATTGTAATATGAGTGCAGATATTTTATCATTTATTATATTTTTACCAGCGGTTATTGCTTTTGGTTTAATGGTTACTACATCAAATGTAGAGTCAGTTAGAAACATTGCGTTTCTAACTACTACAGTTATTTTGGCATTAGTATTAAAAATCTATATTGATTTTGAACCACAAGCTGGAATGCAATTTGTTACAAATGTACCTTGGATTGAAACATATGGTATTAACTACTATATTGGTGTTGATGGTTTCTCACTAACTATTTTGATGTTAATTGCTATTTTAATTCCAACTGCTTATCTTCTATTATGGGAAGGTAGAACAAAAGGTTACTGGATTAATATGTTACTTGTACAAACAGGTGTTACAGGTGCCCTATTATCTTTAGATGTAATTTTATTCTATTTCTTCTGGGAAGTTATGCTTTTACCGGTTTTCTTAATGATTGGTATAAACGGTTTTGGAGACAAAGTATTTACAACAATTAAAGTAACTGTTTATACAATGGCTGGTTCATTATTAATGTTCTTAGGTATTTTATATCTTGGTGTTGCATTTTTCAATGAGTTTGGTTTTTGGTCATTTCAATATACTGATTTTACAAAAATTACAACACTATCACATAAAGAACAAGTTTGGTTATTTATGACTTTTGTTATTGCATTTGGTATTAAAATTCCTATTTTCCCACTTCATACTTGGATTATGGATACATATAAAAATGCTCCAACAGGTGCTGTTTTCTTATTATCATCAATTATGGCAAAACTAGGTGTTTATGCAATCGTTAGATTTATGATTCCTATTTTCCCTGATGTTTATGTTGAATACTCAACTTGGTTTGTATTTATTGGATTATTTGGTCTTATTTACTTTGGTATTGCTGCACTTATGCAAGATGATATTAAAAGAATGTTTGCATATTCATCAGCATCTCACCTTTCATTTATAGCAGCTGGTATTTTCTCATTAAACTCTTATGGTATTAATGGGGCATTATATTTAATTATTGCCCATGCAATTGCAACAGGTGCTTTATTCTTACTTGTTGGTGTTTTACATGATGAGTCGAAATTTAAAACAATCTCTGATTTAGGTGGAATTGCTAAAAAAGCTCCTGTATTTACTTTCATTTTTGCAATAATGTTATTTGCAAATGTTGGATTACCAGGAACTAATGGTTTCGTATCAGAATTACTAATTATTTTTGGTATTTATGAATTTAATCATACCTTAGGTTATATCTCAGCACTTACAGTTATTATTGGTGCTTCTTATATGTTATGGATGTTCCAAAGAGCTATTTTACAAGATAAACAAGGTGAGCAAAGAGAGATGAGAGACCTAAAAATTAAAGAGATTATTGGTTTAGCACCATGGGTAATTTTAGTATTCCTTATGGGTGTATATCCTGATCCTTTCATTGATAAGTTTGAGCCTACTGTAACTCACTTCTTAAATGATATATTAAAAATTGGAGCGATGAAATAATGACTGAATTTTTATATCTAGTACCCCTAATTGTAGTACTTATAGGTGCTTTAGTATTAATGTTAATGAGTATGTATGAAAAGTTTACTATAAAACATTTTATAACAACTACATCAATATTTTTACTTATTGCATTAGGTTTCTCTTTATCAGATTTTGGTGATTTATTTACAGCTAAACCATTTAATGATCTGTTTAACAATGTTTTAATTTTTGATACATACTCAAACTTTTTCCATGTATTGCTAATATTTGGTACACTTTTAGTTGTACTAATTGGTGAACACTATTTTCAAGAGCACTCATATTTTAAAGGTGAGTTCTTCTCTGTTTTAATGTTTGCTTTATTTGGAATGATGTTATTAGCAAATGCTAATGAGCTAATTGCTGCATATATCTCTTTAGAGATAGCTTCATTTGCTGTATATATATTAGTTGGTTTCCATAGTGAAGATAGTAAAAGAGTTGAAGCAATCTTTAAATACTTGGTTTTAGGTTCTTTTATTGGTGGTTTCTTCTTACTTGGTACTGTTTTAATTTATGGCGTAAGTGGAACTACAAACTTAAGTGAAATCTCAACATTTATAACAGCAAATAGTGGTGCTGATTTAAATCTAATGTATATTGGTTTAACACTTCTATTATTTACATTTCTTTTCAAAATTGCAGCATTCCCATTCCAATCTTGGGTTTTAGATGTTTATAGAGGTGCTCCAATGCTAGTTACAGCATATATGGCATCAACATTTAAAATTGCAATTTTCTCACTATTCTTAAGAGCTTTTGTTCAAGATTTTACAAATATTATTAATTTTTGGGACCCTATTTTATATACTCTAACAATAGTAACATTAGCTTATGGAACATGGTTAGCGATTACACAAAAAATTATTAAAAAAATGTTAGCAGCATCATCAATTGTTCATACAGGATATTTATTATTAGCATTTATTTCACTTGGACAAAATATTGATAGTGCTTATGCTATTATGTTCTATTTAATTGCGTATTTATTAACAGCAATTGGAGCATTTGGACTTATTTCACATATTATTTCTGAAACAAAAGTAAGAGTAACTTATGATGATTTCAAAGGTTTAGCACATGAAAGACCATTTTTAGCTGCAATGATGACAATTTTCTTATTTTCACTTGCAGGAATTCCATCAACAATTGGATTTATTGGTAAATTTTATGTATTCACAGAAGCTATTAACGCTGGATATGTTACATTAGCAATTGTTGCAATTATTGCAACTATTGTTTCAGTATATTATTATTTTAGACTTATTGCAATGATGTACTTCTATCCAACTAATGCAGCTTGCTCTAGTGAGGGATTTAATGATAAAAGAATTTCTACATATGTAGTTGCTTTTTTAGCTGGTCTTGTAGTATGGGGAGGGGTTGGTTCTGCAATCGTTTTCTTTATTCCTGCACCAAATATAGATGCAATAATTGACATTTCTAAGCTTGCTATTGAATCACTGTTTCTAAAGTAAACACTTGAAAATATTTGTAACTAAATATTTTTACAAATATTTTTAATAAGCTCCCATAAAAAAAGCCCGCTCCATGGGCTTTTTTTTTATCTATGTACAAATTTTGTACAAAAATTATACACTATTACTACATTAATTTAATATAGAATACAAGAGAATCTTCGCTATAATTACGCTATGTTTTTCGAGAAAAATATTTAATATAGTTAAATATTACACCAATAAATCACACAGAAAGGATGTCAAATGAGTGACCTAATAGAAGGTTATTTAGGTAAGACTGTAGAGAGAAAAAAGAGTAGAACACCGGCAAAACTTGATTATATTCAAAGTGCAACTGGATTGTTTTTAGGTCTATTTATGTGGGGACATATGTTATTAGTATCGTCTATTTTAATTAGTGAAGAGTTTATGTACAATGTTACTAAATTCTTAGAAGCTAGTTTTATTATTGATGGTGGTAGTCCTATATTAGTTTCTATTGTTGCTTTTGTTGTTTTTGTTATTTTTATTACGCATGCTGCAATGGGTATGAGAAAACTACCTGGTAACTTTAAACAGTATCAAGTAATGAAAGCTCATGCTGATAATATGGGTCACGAAGATACAAAGTTATGGTTTATTCAAGCATTCACAGGTTTTGCAATGTTCTTCTTAGGTTCAATTCACCTTTACATCATTATGACAAATTCTGATGCAATTGGTCCATATGCAAGTGCTGAGAGAGTTTGGTCTGAGTGGATGTGGCCTTTATATATCCTTTTATTATTAGCTGTTGAGTTCCATGGTACAATTGGTTTATATAGACTTGCTGTTAAATGGGGATGGTTTGATGGTAATGATCCAAAAGCTGCAAGAAAAAAATTAAAAACTTATAAAAAAGCTTTAACTTATTTCTTCTTAATTTTAGGATTTGCTACACTAGCTGCTTATATGAAAATTGGATACGAAAATGCAGATCAACCTGGTAAAAGATATCAGCCAACTGCACAAGTTATTGAATACAAAATAAATAATGGGAGAGTTGCATAATGAAAATTAATTATTGTGATGCATTAGTTATTGGTGGAGGATTAGCTGGACTTAGAGCTGCAGTTGCTGCACAGAAAAAAGGTTTAAGTACAACAGTATTATCTTTAGTTCCTGTTAAAAGATCACACAGTGCTGCTGCTCAAGGTGGTATGCAAGCTAGTTTAGGTAACTCTAAAATGTCAGATGGTGATAATGAAGATTTACACTTTGCTGATACTGTAAAAGGAAGCGACTGGGGATGTGACCAAGAAGTTGCAAGAATGTTCGTACATACAGCACCAAAAGCTATTAGAGAGTTAGCTGGTTGGGGTGTGCCTTGGTCTAGAGTTAGAGCAGGTGATAGAGAAGCTGTTATTAATGCTAAAAAAACAACTATTACAGAAGATGAAGATAGACATGGATTAATTACATCAAGAGATTTTGGTGGAACTAAAAAATGGAGAACATGTTATACAGCTGATGCAACTGGACATACTATGTTATTTGGTGTGGCAAATGAAGCATTAAGACATGACGTTGATATTAGAGATAGAAAAGAAGCATTATCACTTATTCATGAAGATGGAAGATGTTATGGTGCTATTGTTAGAGATTTAATTACAGGTGAATTAGAAGCTTATGTTGCAAAAGGTACATGTATCGCAACAGGTGGATATGGAAGAGTATTTAGACAAACTACTAATGCCGTAATTTGTGAGGGTATTGGTGCTGCACTTGCACTTGAAACAGGAATTGCAACTTTAGGAAATATGGAAGCTGTACAATTTCACCCAACTCCAATCGTACCATCAGGGATATTACTAACTGAGGGTTGTAGAGGTGATGGTGGAATCTTAAGAGATGTTGATGGTCACAGATTTATGCCTGATTATGAGCCTGAGAAAAAAGAGCTAGCTTCAAGAGACGTTGTTTCAAGAAGAATGATTGAACATATTAGAAATGGTAAAGGTGTACCATCACCTTATGGTTACCATGTATGGTTAGATATCTCTATTCTTGGTCGTGAGCATATTGAAAGAAACTTAAGAGATGTACAAGAAATTTGTCAAATCTTTAATGGTATTGATCCAGCTGATGAAGGTCCAAAAGGTTGGGCTCCAGTTTTACCAATGCAACACTACTCAATGGGTGGAATTAGAACAAAACCAACAGGTGAATCACAAAAACTAGCTGGTCTTTTTGCATGTGGTGAAGCTTCATGTTGGGATATGCATGGGTTTAATAGACTTGGAGGAAACTCAGTTTCTGAAACAGTTGTAGCAGGTATGATTATTGGTAACTACTTTGCTGATTATTGTTTAGAAAATGATGTAAATATTCCAACTAAAACAGTTCAAAGATTTTTAGATGAGCAAGACTCATACTTAAATGAAATTCTATCTTATAATGGAAATGAAGATATTTTCAAAATTAAAAATAGAATGCAAAACTTAATGGATGAAAAAGTTGGTATCTTTAGGGATGGTGAAAACTTATCAGCTGCTGTTGATGAATTAAAAGAGTTATTACAAAAAACTAGACAAATCAATGTAAAATCTAAAGAAAGAGCTGGAAACCCAGAACTTGAAGAAGCTTATAGAGTTCCAAGAATGTTAAAAGTAGCACTTTGTGTTGCTAAAGGTGCACGTGAGCGAACAGAATCTAGAGGTGCACACTATAGAGAAGACTTCTTAAAAAGAGATGATGCAAATTGGTTAAATAGAACATTAACTTCTTGGCCATCAAAAGATGCTTTAGAGCCTGAAATCACTTATGAGCCATTAGATATTATGACTATGGAAATGCCTCCAGCATTTAGAGGTTATGGTGCTAAGGGTATGATTATAGAGAATGATTTATCAGCTAAAAGACAAGAAGAAGTTGATTCTATTACTGAAAAAATGCAAGCTGAGGGTAAAGATAGACATGAGATTCAAGATGCACTTATGCCATTTAATTTACCTATGAATTATAAAGAGAAAAATGAAAGAGCAGGAGACAAGTAATGAGTACACAAAAAGGTAGAGAAGTTACAATTAAAGTACTTAAATTCAATCCAAAAAGTAAGGTTTCTAAACCTCACTATGTGGAGTATAAATTAGAAGAGACTCCAGGAATGACTCTTTTTATTGCTTTAATGAAAATCAGAGAAGAGATTGATCCAGATTTATCTTTTGACTTCGTTTGTCGTGCAGGTATTTGTGGTTCTTGTGGTATGGTTGTTAATGGAAAACCAAGCTTAGCTTGTAGAACATTAATTGCTAATTACCCTGAGGGAAAAATCACTCTTTTACCAATGCCAGCATTTGAATTAATCAAAGATTTATCAGTTAATACAGGTAAATGGATGGATAATATGTCTAAAAGAGTTGAATCATGGATTCATACTAATGAAGAGCCTGATATTACAAAAATGGAAGAGAGAGTTGATCCAGATGTTGCTGATCAAACATTTGAATTAGATAGATGTATTGAGTGTGGAATTTGTGTTGCTTCTTGTGGAACAATGCTTATGAGACCAGATTTTGTTGGACCTGTTGGATTAAACAGAGTTGCAAGATTTGAAGTTGACCCACATGATAATAGAACAGCTGATGATTTTTATGAATTAATCGGTGATGATGATGGAATTTTTGGTTGTATGTCATTAATGGCATGTGAAGACCACTGTCCAAAACACTTACCATTACAAAATAAAATAGCTTATTTAAGAAGAAAACTAGTATCACTTAGATAATTATATGAGAGCTTAGCTCTCATATAAAAAAGTATAAAAAGTTAATTATCCAATTGGATAATTAACTTTTTGTATTTTAGCACTATAAAATTAATTTAAAAATTTAATTTTTTTTTTAGTCTTTACAAAAAAATGATTTCAAAACTACAAAAACCTTCCTAGGAGAATATATGTCATTAGTAAACGACTACTTCTTACTCTATCACGGTAAACACTGTGAGCAAACAAACAGTTATGGAACTGAAAACTACAAAAATAGAGATGAATTTTTTGAAGTTGCAGCTTTAGTATTAGCACCTACAAGAAAAGATTATGAAAAGTATATTGGATTAGCTAGCTTTAAAAAAATAATTGCTCACATAACAAATAAAGAGGTTAAATCATTAGATGATTTAAATCAACTACAGTACTGTTTAATCGATACCATACAAAATGATACAAAAAACTGCCAAATAGAAAAACTTCACGAAAGTTTAGAGTATTTAAAAAATGAGAATATATTAGACTCATCAAATTTTAATAAATTAATATCACTTTTTGACCCACAAGAGTTAGGTCTTTGTGATGAATCAATTGCTAGACAAGAGGAGTTAACAATTGATGAGGATAAATCATTTAAAGAGTTAAAAATTGATTTAGAAAATCTAATAGTTGAATTAAAAGAGACTTTTAAATCACCTGAATATATAGAAGAGTTAGAAGAAACAAAAAACTATTTAGAAAACCAAAAATTCTCTATTGGAATTACAGGTGTAATGAATGCAGGTAAATCAACTATGCTAAATGCACTTATGGGCCAAGAAATTCTTGGAAGTGCTGTAGTTCCAGAAACTGCAAACTTAACAATTGTAAAACATGGAACTCCTGAAGCAAAAGTATTTTATTGGAATAAACAAGAGTGGGGAAGAATTGAATCATCAGCTTTAGAGTTAGATTCTATGAAAGAGTATATAAAAGAGACCAAAAAAGTTTTTGGAGATAATCTTGATGAATATATTCAAGAAGAATCAGTTAGTCAAAAAGTTGATATAAATAATCTAGCAGCTTATACATCAGCAGAAGCTAGTGGAAAAAAATGTAATTTAGTTAAATATGTGGAGCTAAAATCTGATTTAAAATTCTTAGCTGATGGTATTGAAATAGTTGATACTCCAGGACTTGATGACCCTGTTATTCAAAGGGAAGAGATAACTAAAGAGTATTTAGCACAGTGTGATTTGATGTTACATTTAATGAATGTATCTCAAAGTGCAACACTAAAAGATGTTGAGTTTATAATTGATGCCCTACTCTATCAAAATGTTACAAAACTTTTAATTGTAATCACAAGAGCAGATACTGTTACAAAAGAGCAATTACAAGAGGTAATTAACTATACAAAAACATCAATTGAAGCTCAATTAAAATCACAAAATAAAGATAGCCAATTAGATTATATACTAAGAAATATCAAGTTTATTCCAATATCTGGGAAAATGGCTTTATACCATAGAACAGGAAGAGCACAAGAGGCTATTGATGCTGGATTTAATATTGAAGATACAGGTATTTTGGATATTGAAGAGTATTTAAGTGAAACACTTTTTGGAAAAGATTCATCAAAAAGTGAACTAATAGTAAAAGGTGTTAAAACAAAACTTAGAAAAAGTGTAGAAAAAGAGTTAAAATCTTTTAACTATGATTTAATACTACTAAGTAAATCAAAAGAGGAATTAGAGTCTGATTTAAAAGATTTTTCAAAGAAAAAAGCTACAAATGAGTCTATTTTTGAAGCAATGGAAGAGGATATAGCTGTTTACAAAAATGATGCAAAAGCTTATATTCAAACCCTAGAAACATTTTTAGTAACAGAACTTTTAGATTTACAAGGAATTATAAAACAAAGGGTTTTTTCTGATGTAAAATACTCCTTTGAAAAAACAAAAAAAAGACCTGAATCAAAAAGAATTAGAGCCATAGTTGAAACAGCAATAAAAGATGGAATTGTTGATGTTATTAGGGATTATAGATATAAATTTATTAAAAAATCACAAAGTATAGGTGAAGTTTTTGAGCAAAAATATCAAGATTTAGGTTTTACAATTGGACACAAAAACGAAAACTTTGATGCAAGAGGATTTTTCCAAAATGATTTTAAATCAGGTTTTTTAACAGCATCAAATGAGATTTTAATTACTAAGATAGTAAATGAAGTTTCAAAATCAAAAGAGAGTAAACTAAATGAATTAAGTTTAAATATTGTTAATTTTATACAAGAGGAGTTTACTCCTATTGAAAATAGTATTAAAGAGAAAGCTCAAAAAGTATCGCAAGTTTTAGTGGACAATTTTTTCGATGAAATAGCCGAACCCTTAAAAGTTTTTGAAAAGAAATTAAAAAAAGATGAAGAAACACTTCAAAATAGAATTGCTACATTTGAGGATAATGAGTCTAAAAAAGATGAATTAACAATAGAAATCCACAAAAAAATCAAACGACTTGATTCAATAAATAAGGAGCTTAAATCATGAGTATTTTAAGTAGCTTTGTACAAGAGTATGCTGATAAGTTCTTCGAAAAAGAAGAGGTTTTTGAAACAGGTTTAGTGGGTGATATTAAAAAAGCTAGGGCAAAACTTTTAGATGAAAAATTTCAACCCTCAATTCAACTTCAGAATATTTTAGATAAACAAATTAGAAGAGCTAGATACCCAATGGAAGTTGCAATTACAGGACAATTTTCATCAGGTAAATCAACATTTTTAAATGCAATATTATCTAAAAATATTTTACCAACAGGAATTACTCCTGTTACCTCAAAAGTTAATTTTATTAATTATGGTGAAGAGTATAAACTAAAAATCACATACTACTCAGGTGCACAAGAGTTTGCACCAATTAGTGCAATATCTGATTTTACTGATCAAAGAAAAAATGAGATGAAAAATATAAAATATCTTACTTTATATGCTCCTATGGATATTTTAAAAGAGATTTCATTTGTTGATACACCTGGTTTAAATTCACAATCACAAAGTGATACTGATACTACAAGAAGAGTATTAAGGGATGTGGGTGGTATTATTTGGTTAACACTAATTGATAATGCAGGTAAACAATCTGAAGCTGAAGTTTTAGAGGAGTATATGGAACAATTCGCTAGTAAATCACTTTGTGTATTAAACCAAAAAGATAAATTTACAGCTGAACAAATTGAAACAACAACAAACTATGTTAGTAATAAGTTTTCAAAATATTTTGCTCAAGTTACACCTATTTCTGCAAAAATGGCACTTGAATCTAGGTCTCACCATAAAGAGGTATTAATCCATGATGAGTATGAAAAGTTTATAAATGAGTTTAAAAGCAGCCTAAAAGATAATGATGTTGAATCACTAAACTTCTTTGAAGATAAATTTAAAGAGTATAAAGAAAAAATAAAAAAGATTAATGAAACAGATGCCACAAACAATACAAAACAGCTTGAAGAGTCAAATATTCAACTTGTAATTGATTTTATAGAAAACACAATAAGACCCCAAGCTTTAGAATCAAAAGAGTTTACTATTAAAAGAGATTTAAAATCTATTTGTGATATTTTAGTTAGTGAGTATAAAAATATTATTGGTGTTTATGATGGATTAATAGAGATTTTAAAGAGTGCTGAAGATGAAATAACAGAAGCCTTTGATACTATTCACAAAAAGTACTCTAAAGAGCTTTTTAGTATATATAACTCCCTAGAGTCTATTATGGAAAAAATGGCCCATGAAACCTATAAAAATATCAAAACAGCAAAAGCACATAGATATGAGAATAAATCAGGTTTTTTAAATAAAGAAAACTATGCAAAAATTGAATACAATAGCTATTGGATTGATAGTGATAATGTATATAAAAATCTTTTTTATGATGATCAAACTATTGATAAAATGTTTAAAAAAGCAATAAAAGATTTAAAACAGATTGAACTTAATGCTGATGAATCATTTAGAAATATTTACAGAGTAATTAAAAACAAAGTACATAGATGGCAAGAACCTTATGAACTTATCAAAAAAAATAGAGATGTAGCTTCTGATGCTGAGTTTTCAACAACAAGACATTTTGCTGCAAAAGTTTATGAAAATGTCTTAAGGTCATACCATAGAGCAATTTTAGAGAATATCTCAGCTCTAAGAAAAAAGTTTGCTTATTTTAATGGAGCTTTATCATATAGTTATATACAAACAACACAAGCTACTATTGCACACTTTGAACAACAAATTACAGAATCAGTTTTATTGTTTGAAAAAGAACCAACAAAATTCTCAGTTTACCATCCAAGAGAGGATGAAATTCTTACAAAATTAAAAGCAAACTTTGGATTTGAAAAAATAGAAGACTTTTTAACCTCAAAAAGAAACTATTTATTTAAAATTATAAAATACTCAAAAGAGCAATATTTAGAAATAAATAAAGATAGAATTGAGTTTGTAAGCTCAAGAAAAGAGGAATATATCCAAAAAATAGATGATTTAGAAAAAATCAAAGAGGAAATTTAAGGATTTTCTCCTTAAATTTCTAAATTTATGTAAATTTAAGCTAATTACTCTTGACAAAACATCTTTTTTTTTATATTATTTCAGTCCATTTTGATTGGGGTATCGCCAAGTGGTAAGGCATCGGCTTTTGGTGCCGACATTCGCAGGTTCGAATCCTGCTACCCCATCCATTTGGTTTATGTGCGAGTGTGGCGGAATAGGTAGACGCGTGGGACTTAAAATCCCATTCCGGTTTCGGAGTGTGAGTTCGATTCTCACCATTCGCACCATATAAAATGAGCGGGAGTAGCTCAGTTGGCTAGAGCTTCTGCCTTCCAAGCAGATTGTCGCGAGTTCGAGTCTCGTCTCCCGCTCCATTTTTTTTTCAATGTAATGACCCGTTAGCTCAGCTGGTAGAGCATCTCACTTTTAATGAGGGGGCCAATGGTTCGAATCCATTACGGGTCACCATTACAAATTTTTATTAACCGCGGAATAGAGCAGCTCGGTAGCTCGTCGGGCTCATAACCCGAAGGTCATAGGTTCAAATCCTATTTCCGCAACCAAAATAGCCATAGTGTCAAGGTAGCTCAGCTGGCTAGAGCGCTGGTCTCATAAGCCGGAGGTCGAGAGTTCAAGTCTCTCTCTTGACACCATATTTTTAAATGTACGCTGGTGTAGCTCAGTTGGCTAGAGCAGCTGATTTGTAATCAGCAGGTCGGGGGTTCGACTCCCTTCACCAGCTCCATTTAAATAAACTAACTATAAACTTAACTACAACTTTAAAATCTTAATTAAAAAAATATTCTAATAATAAGTCAAAATAAGTACAATTTTTATATCCTTATGTTATCATTTAACTAATATTTACTTATAAGGGGTTAGTATGAATGTATATGAATATGCTATGAAAGTAGAAAAAGAGGGAGAAGCTTATTATCGTGAGATGGTAGCACAAGCCCAAAATCCAGGTTTAAAAAGAATTTTTACCATGTTAGCGGATGAAGAGGTAAAGCACTTTAACATCTTTAAAAATATGATGAAAAAAGAGAGTATTGATTTAGAAAAGTTAGATTTAATCACTGACACTAAAACAATTTTCCAAACTCTTTTACAAGAGAAAGATAATGTAAGCTTGGATAAAGACCAAATCCAATTTTATAAAGATGCAATAGCAAGAGAAGAGAGCTCTAAAAACTTTTATTCTGAAAAAGCACAAGAGTTAGAAGATGAGACTGAAAAAGCAATTTTTTTACAAATTGCCGAAGAAGAGGTAAAACATAAAAGAGTTTTAGAAGAAATAGTTATTTACCTAGAAGAACCAGCTGATTGGGTATGTAGCGCAGAATTTTAATAAATTAAGATAGCAAACTTTTGCTATCTTATAAATAATTATTATATAAACTTTCTTATTTTAATCTTACTTTAACACTATAAAATAATTATTGTTTTATGTTTATATTTGATATACTCTTTTCACAGGTGAGAAAATGATATTTAAAAATGAAAAACAAATCTTAAAAATAATAAGATATTCACCAATTATATTTGTTCTTCTATTCTCTACATTTGTAGTAATACTACAGTTTTATGAAAGAAACAATATATTTAATAAAGAAAAAAATCGAATCCAAAATGAATTTTTAAATCAAAAAAAAGCTAACATCAAACAAAAAATTGATGAAGTTTATAGCTATATAGAAAAAGAAAAAAAGAAAACTGAACTAGAATTAAAAAACTCTCTTAACGAAGCTATCACAAATGCCTACGAAATAGCACAAAGCATTTATAACAATAATAAAACAATGAAAAAAGTTAATAATAGATGCCCTAAGAAATATTCGATTTAACAATGGTCGAGGTTACTATTTTATTTATGATAAAAGTGGCAAAAACCTCTTACTTCCTTATAGTGAAGAGTTTGAGGGTAAGAATTTTTATAATCATCAAGATAGTAAAGGAAAATTTATTGTAAGAGAGATGATTGAGGCACTTAAATCAAAAGATTTGTATTTTTGTGAATGGTATTGGTTTAGTCCTAATCATAAAGAAGAGCAAAAAAGAAAAATTGGTTTAGTAAAAAACTTTGAGCCTTTTGATTGGTTTATAGGGACAGGCGAATATATAGATGATTATGAAAAAGAGATACAAAAAAAGATTTTAGAGCATGTTAATGAAATAAGTTATGGCAAAAATGGCTATATATTTATATTTTCATATGATGGAGTTTATTTAAGCCATATTAGAAAAAACTATATAGGTAAAAATGTAATTTCACAAAAAGATGCGACAAATATAAAAGATGTAATTGAAAACTTAATTAACTTAGCAAAAAGTGGAGAAGGTTTTTATTCCTACACTCAACTAAAAAAACCAGGAAGTGATTTAACAATTAATAAAACAAGCTTTGTAAAAGGTATTGCAGATTGGAAATGGGTAATTGGAACTGGATTTTATGAAGATGATATGAATGAAGTTATTAATACAAGAAAAAAAGAGCTAGATATACACTTTAGAAATAATATTCAAAAAACAATATATATATCAATTATTATAATTATAATACTTCTTATACTCTCTATTTATTTTTCTAAATTATTAGAAAATAAATTTGCCCAATATAAAAAAGAGATAAAATTTCATATATTAAAAAACTCAAAACAACAAGCAATAATGTCACAACAAGCAAAAATGGCTGCAATGGGTGAAATGATAGGGAATATTGCACACCAATGGAGACAGCCTTTATCAGCTATTTCAACAACAGCTACTGGCTTAAAACTTCAAAAAGAGATGAATATCCTAGATGAAAATTTTTTGCTAGATGGTTTGGAAAATATTAATAAACAATCCCAATACCTCTCTTCTACTATTGATGACTTTAGAAACTTTTTTACTATTAATAAGGAAAAAAATCAATTTAGTGTAAAAGACTCAATTGACAAAGCTATTGCTTTAGTTAGTGCAAAGTTTAAAAATAAAAATATAGTAATATTAGAGAATTTAGAAGATACAAAAATAAAAAACTTTGAAAACGAGTTTATTCAAGTTATTATAAATATACTAAATAATGCATGCGATGCACTAATAGAAAATAAATATATTAAAGAAAAAGTCATTTTCTTATCAACAAAAGTAGAAAAAAATAGTGTAAAAATAGAGATAAAAGATAATGCAGGAGGAATAAAAGATAATATTATAGATAGAATATTTGAACCATACTTTACAACAAAACATCAAAAACAAGGTACGGGAATAGGACTTTATATGAGTAGAGAAATTATTATGAAAAATATGGAGGGTAATATAAAAGTTACTAATGATAATTTTATTTATAATTATACTAATTATAAAGGTGCTAAATTTCAAATAACACTGCCTCTATAAATATATCTAGAATTGAATAAATTTATGTTACAATCATAGTTATTTTTTAAGGAGAATGTATGATAAAAAAGTTCATTAAAACATTATTAGTTTTATTTATACTACAAAGCATCGCATATGCAAATGAAGATAAGCTTGATATTATAAATAATACTAATAAACTAAAAGTATGTATTTGGACAGAGTATTATGGTATTTCTTATTTAGATCCAAGAACACAAACCTTAGTTGGAATTGATAGTGATTTGGCTAAAGAGTTAGCAAAAGATTTAAAAGTAGAATTAGAGTATGTTCCTAGCTCATTTGCTACACTTCTAAAAGATATCAAAGAAGATAGATGTGATATTGCAATGTTTGCAATAGGAAATACAAAACAAAGAAGAGAGAAAATACGATTTACTACACCTCACTTATCAAGTGATATTTATGCAATTACAACAAAAACAAACAAAAAAATAAAAACATGGGAAGATATAGATAAAAAAGGTATAGTAGTTGCTGTTGCAAAAGGCACTTACCATGAGCCTGTTATGCGTGAAAAACTACAGAATGCAGAGTTACTAGTAGTAAATAGCTATCATGCGAGAGAACAAGAGGTTCAAGCAGGTAGAGCTGATGTTTTTATGACTGACTATCCTTTTGGCAAAAGAATGTTAGCAAAAACTGATTGGGCTAAACTTATTATTCCAGAATCTACATATCATATGACACCATATGCATGGGCTATGGCATATGGAAATGATAAATTTTATCAAAGAGTAGAAAAATTTATTGTAGATATTAAAAAAGATGGAAGATTACTTGATTTAGCAAATAAAAATGGACTTGCACCAATCGCAAAACTAGATTAATATTATGAAAAAAAAGAGTTTTAATGGCATTTTAAAAACAATAGTAATAGCATTTTTTATTGTTATTACTATGATAGGGACAATAATCTCATCCCTATCTACTTTAAAAGAAGAGGCTGTTAAAACTCACCTAAAAATTGCAGAACTCCATGCAAAAACAATATCTGAACAAATATATCAGACATTTAATAATATTGATTTTTTACTAGATAACTTAGTAATTACAATAAAAAATAGAAATAACTCTAGTTATTTAGAAAAAAAATTCAATGATATACTAAGCACTTCACCTTATATTCGCTCAATAAATCTCTTGAATAGCAAAAAAATTGTTATTAATAGTTCTAATAAAATGAATAATGGACTCTATATTGAGGGAAATGATTTTTATCCAAAACCACTATTTGATAAATATATCTTAAGATTTGGTAATCCTTGGATTGGTAGAGACTTAGTTGAGGGAATTGAAGTTACAAAAGCTGATTCTATTTCAGCTAGCTCTTCATCTTTTTTTCCAATATCAAAAATGCTCACTATAGATGGAGAGATTTTTTATATCTTAATTAATATAAATAGTGATTACTTTATAAATAAATATGATGAAATATTAAAAGAAAAATTTGCAATATTTGATTTAATTAGAATAGATAAAATGCTTTTATTTTCATCTAATTTAAACCATATAATTGGTTCACATATAGGAAATGAAGAGCTCTTTAATAATCTATTAGAAAAAGCTAAATCAGTAGGAATAGAAACTATTAATGAAAATAAGTTTTTAAGTGCATATCAACTAACACCAAGTTATCCATTAGCAATAACAATAAAACTAAATTTTGAAAAAAGCCTAAAAGAGTGGGAAGAAAAAAGAAGTAATATAATCTCTATTATTAGTTCATTACTTTTTTTATTAGTTATTTTGGTTATTGTTTTAATTTTTAAACATAATAAAGAGAAAGAGAATGAAATTGAATTTCATAAAAAAGAGATAGAAGCTAAAAAGAAATTTCAAACTCTTTTTGAACAAGGTATATTTTTAGTTGCAACGCTAAAATCTGATGGTTCTATACTAGAAATGAACAATTTAGCCAATGAATTTGTTGGTAAATTATCTACAAAACTAAATGATACAAAATTTTGGGAACTTCCTTGTTGGGATAATAAAAGTCAAACATGGCTTAAAAAAGAGATACTACTTTATGAAAAAAATAGAAATATACATAAAGAGATAAATGTTAAAAATGCAAAAGGTGAACCTGCAATAATTGATTTTATATTAACTTCAATCGAAATAGATGGAGAAATAGAATTAGTTGCTATTGGAATAGATATAACTAAAAAAAGAGAGAGTGAAGAGCAACTAAGACATGCATATATTGTATTTCAAAATACACATGATGGTATTATGATTACAGATAAAGATGCAAACATAATAAATACAAATAAAGCTTTTACAAAATCTACTGCTTATGAATTTGAAGATATCTATATGAAAAACCCAAGAATTCTAAGCTCAGGTTTACATGAAAAATCTTTTTATACTAATATGTGGGAAAAGCTACAAAAAGATGGCGTTTGGGAGGGTGAACTTATAAATAGAAGAAAAGATGGCACACTTTATAATGAGTGGCTAGCTATAAATGCTGTTTATGATTCAAACAATGAGATAAAAAACTATATCGGAGTATTTTCTGATACAACAAAACAAAAAGAGCAAGAAAGAGTATTAAAAGAGCAAGAAAAACTAATTTATGAACAATCAAAACTAGCTGCAATGGGAGAAATGATAGAGAATATTGCCCACCAATGGAGACAACCTTTATCTATAATCTCAACAGCTGTTACAGGAATGCAACTTCAAAAAGAGCTAAAACTAAATAACTATGAAGATGAGATTAAGACACTAAAATCTATAAATAATACAGCACAATATCTCTCAAAAACTATTGATGACTTTAGAGATTTTTTAAAAACTGATAAAATAAAATCTGAATTTAGTGTAAAAAAATCATTAGAAAAAAGTTTAAATCTAATAAGCTCAAAACTAAAAAATCAGAATATAAAAGTTATAAAAAATATTAAAGATATGAATGTTGAGGGAATAGAGAATGAACTTCTTCAAGTCTTTATGAATATTTTTAGTAATGCAAGAGATGCATTTGAGAATAGTGAAATTAAAAATAAATATATATTTATTGATATTTATAAAGAAGAAAATAAAGTAATTATTCTGATAAAAGATAATGCAGGTGGAATTAAAGAGAATATTCTAACAAGAATATTTGAACCATATTTTACAACAAAACACAAATCTCAAGGAACAGGTATAGGTTTATATATGAGCCAAGAGATTATAATAAATCATATGAATGGTGCAATAAGCTGTTATAATTCAAACTTTGAATATAATAATAAAACTTATAAAGGTGCAGCTTTTAAAATCAGCTTACCACTTTAAAAAAGGAGATTTATGAAAAAATATATACTTATCCTAAGTCTAATATTTATATCAACACAAGCCCAAGCTTTAAGCTGGTCACAACTAAAAAGTTGGGGAAATAAAACCCTAGAACCTGATGTAAAATATAACATAGAAACAGAAGGTTATAATGTAAGAGTTTATGAATTCACACCTTTAAGTGACCCAGGAAGTACTTGTGTTATGACATTTACAAATGAAAAAATGGGAATGTTTTGTTTTAATAAATCAAAAGAGGCTATTAGAAAATAGTCTCTTCTAGCTTGTTATCCCATCATTTATTTCATTAAGTTCACTTCTTGAGATAATAGCATCATATCCACCAACATATTCACTTAATTTATCAAAATCACCTGCATAAGTTAAACTACCCTCTTCAAATCTTTTAAAAGCAAAAATAGCTGAATTCATAACTTGAGAGTTAAAAACACCTATCTCAGCTAAAAGCTCAAAATCATCTACTTTTAATCCTGTTACTTTGTTGAATAAATCAGGTTCAAGCTCTGTAATAACATCTTGTAAAGTCTCTTCTCTATTATCTGTTAAATACATAAAAACAGGAACTCTAGTAGCAAATTTTATAAGTTTTTCTCGAAGTAGTTTTTTAAATCCCTGATTCTCTTTTTTCTCCTCTTTCTCTTTTTTTTCTAATTCACCTTTCTCTTTTTTTGCCTTATTTAGTGCTTTTTCAGATGAAATCACTTTTTTTATATCTTTTGACAATCCCCTAAAAGCTTCAATATTTTCTAAAGCTTCTAATGCTTTTTGGCTATTTAATAGCTTTTCTAAAGTCATATTATCTACATTTACAAGTTGAGCACTTTGCCATCTTTTTGCTAACATTGTTGATGCTGTTCCTGAGGCTACTATATCAAGTAGTTCACCTGCATTTAACTCTGTCATTGAATATCCATCATAACAAAGTACAGGAAGAAATTTGATAAACTCAGCAACTCTTTTTTCGGCTGTTTGAGTATCTTTTAAATCAAGTCTAGCACTATATTCACTAATAAGTTGTAAAGCCCTATTTGGTGCAAAATCAAACACATAACAAATAGGTTTTAATATCTCTACTTTATTTGGAGATTTTCCATCAATATTCTTTAGTGTCCAAGGTGTTTGAACTCTAAATGCTGCTTGAAAATAAGTTTCAGGGCTAGAGGTATTCCTAAGCATAAAAATACCACTCCAAGGCTTTACAGAAACTCCTGTTGTAAGTTTTCCACAAGATAAAGTAATTGTTTTTGTTTTAAGTGGATTTTTCATAGCTTTTTTTACAGGAGGTAAAGCTTTTTCACCTATTCCTGCACCATTTCCAGCTACTACAATAATCTCATAATCATGATAAAAAATATTAGCTGGTTTTTTAAGTAATTTTTCCATAGCAACACATGAAGCAACAGAAGGCATAAACCAAAAGGTATGAAGTAAACTATTTACTAATCTAATATCTTCAAAAGGAATAGGAGGTTTTACAGCATCATTTCCAGCAATTGGATTTTGACTTAAGTGTTGCCCTCTAATAAGATTTAACCACTTTTGAACCTCTTTTTCATATTTAAATTTATCATTTTCAGCTTTGAAAAACTCATTTAAATCAAACTCATTTGTTTCACCTTTCAGTGCTACTTCTCTTATCTCTTCAGGAATTTGATAAGTCATCAATGTCATTTGAGGTAGAGATTTATAAGGATTTTCACCTTCTATCTTTTCATTCCAACTATTTTTTTCTCTTTGTTCATCTGAATAAGTCCAATTAAATATTTGGTCTTCTAAAAATTCACCTGAACTAACAGCTCTAAATGGTGTTCCTGATAAATATAAAAATGAGTTTACACTCAAAGGAAAAACCTCTTCATTTAAATCATCTTCTAACTGTTTATCAACTTTTTTGAACTCTTTTTCTTCACTAGGTTCGCTATCATACAAATCCCTTGCACTATCTCTCCACGAACCAAAATGATACTCATCTAAAATACAGCAATCCCAATCTATAAGATGAGCAGCTTCTAGCCTCTCTTTTATTTTCCCATCTTTTGTTTTGCCTAAAATATCTTGAAAAGATGCAAACCATACAAAAGGTTTTGTTTCATCAATATCATCAAAACTCTCACCACTTCCTATAAATTGCCAACCTTCAAAATCAACATGAGATTCTAAATCTTCTCTCCAAGCATTTTGTACAGCTGGTTTATATGTAAGTACTAAAAGTTTTGTCCAATTCATTTTAAGTGCTAACTGATAAGAGGTAAATGTTTTACCAAATCTCATTTTTGCATTCCATAAAAAGTGAGGTGTTTTTTGCTCTTTTTCTTTTGAGTATTTTTTAAAATACTCACTTGTAATATCTACAGCTCTTTTTTGTTCAGGTCTCATATTAAAAGTTGAAGCTCTTGTTTCAGTAGAATAACTTAAACTTTTAATCTCATTTATTACACTTTTTACATCTTCAACTTTACATTTAAACCATTCGCCATTGATTCTTTCAAAACCTTTTTTCTCTAATCTTTTATGAACTTCAAAGTCCTCAAAAAAGTTCCCATTTTTATCTATTGCTAACTCATCAAGTACTATTTTATAAGGATTTAAATGGGGATTTTTTGTAGGAAACTGTTCTTGTATTCTTGTATTTACATCTCTTGTAGTGTAGCCGATTTTTAGATAATTTTTTGATTTAAATTCAGGTGTTGTATAAGCATAAATCTTTGGTTTTATGGGATTTGAAATATTCTCTTTTGCCACTATTTCATCTCCTTAATCATACTTTCAATAAACTCTATCTCTTCTTTATTTAAATCATATTTTTTATATAGTTTTTCATCTGTCCAAGTTATATTCATATCTAATTTTGGAACGAAAGAAAAAACAGATTTTGACATTTGTTGAGTAGGTTTTTTTAATGAAATTAAAAATCTTACAAATTTTGTTTTTAAATATTTTTGGAAATTCAAAGAATTTATTTCATCATCAAATAATCCACAGACTAAATATGTTTCAGTACAAGCACTTTTATTATCAACACAAATTGGTTTTCCAGTTACTTGAATTGGATATGCTCCTGAGCCATCACCAGCTCTTGGAGTTAAAACTTTAAATTTATTTATCCATTCTATATTATTTAAAAGTTGCTCTTTTTTAACATATCCAATAAACTTATTACCATATAATTTTATAGAATTTTCAAATTCATTTTTTTTATAATCTTTAAAAAAACCTCTTAATCCAAATGGTTTATGAGAAGAGACTTGAGTATCCAAAGTAGCTTCATTTTTATCTTTTACTTTATTTAAAATAGATATTGCTTCATTAAATCTAACAAAAACATCATTTTCATTTAAAGCTCTTTTCATAGATGGTAATGTTTCTCCATTGGATATTGTTTTAACATTACAATCATCATTATGATTTTTATCCCATAAAAAGTAACAAACACCACCTTTAATCTCAACTCCAGGAAAACATTCACTAGCATTTGGATAATCAACAAGCTCTTTTATTCTTCTATCATTTAACATCTCTTCTCTAAAACTATCAAGCCCTTTTCCACCTGCAAACCAACGACTTGGAATAATCATAGATAAATATTTTGGATTCATAGCTTTTGCTTGTACTACAAACTTATGATAAAGTGGCGAAGCACTAGCTCCATGTCCACCATCATTTAGTTGATAAGGTGGATTTCCAATTATCACATCAAACTTCATATCTTTAAACTCCTCTTCTATCTCTTTATGTATAAATTTATATGCATGATTTTCTAAACTTTTATCATCAAATATACCTTTTATCACTCCACAATAAATACATCTATTATCTTTATACTCATGTTTTGATGGTGAAAAAATTACATTTCCATTTTCTGTTTTCATTTGTACTACAGAGTATTTTGGATTTGTTGCATCTTTTGTATAGTATAAACTTCGTCTTGATATTAAAGAGGTTAATTCTGTAATAGCAACACCAAAAATCATATTTTTATAAATATGCTCTTTTCTTTTTTCTTCATCTTCTATTTTTTCTTTTAATCCTACAATTAGTCTTTTTGCAATTTCTCTCAAAAAAACTCCGGATTTACAAGATGGGTCTAAAAACTTTATATTAGGATTTTCCCAAATATCCTTTGGCAATAAATCCAACATCTCATTTACTATTTTTGGTGGCGTAAATACTTCATCACTACTAAGATTTGAAAGACAATCAAGTATATCAGGTGTATGCGTACCTGTGATATTATTAACAAGCATCACAAAGCTCCAAGTACTTTGTTAGTTTGTACTCTTTTATGGGTCTAGGTTTAAAGAGTTCATTATTTTGTATTAAATCACTAAATAAAAAATCTCTTCTTTTAAAAAAATATAATTTAGGAGAACTAAACTCTGTAAAAACTATATTATTTGATGAATTTAAAGTGTCACCTATTTGGATATTTTTGTTTAATACAAAATCTACGCAGTTATAAAATCCATTATTTGGTTTTTTTGTATTTTGAGAAAAAGAGTAATACTCTAAAATCAAAGAGTGTAACCTTGTTTTTGCTTCACTCACATTTTCTTTGCAAATATCTATTCCATAAATATTTGATAAAGCTTTTAAAGTAAAAAATTCAAAATCATTTTGTTTTTTATATTTTTCTTTTACTGTTTGTAGTTTTCTTTTTAATATTTCCACTAAAAAATTACCGTTGCCACATGCAGGTTCTAAATATCTTGATTCTATTTTTTCAGATAAGTTTTTAGTTAAATCAAGCATCGCATCAATTTCTTTTTTATTAGTATAAACTTCAGCTAAATCTCTAACTCTCTCTTTTGATTTTGTTTGCATTAATTCCACACTTTCATTAAATTTTATAGAATAATTGCCGATTATATATTATTAATATGTAATATTTCCTTATAAAATACAATAATTATAGAATTATTACATAGTTGTTTTATCATTTTTCAATCAGTAAATTAATACCTAAAAAGGTAATTTATGAAAATGACAAAACGGGATATTGCTGGATATTTGGGAATTGATTATAAAACACTATTTAATTGGGAAAAAGATAGACCAAATCTTTATAAAACTGTTATGTTAGGGCTTATGGTTGATGAGATAATTGAAAAAAATGAAAAAAATCTAAAAGAGCTAAAAGAGTTAAAAGAACAATTTGATACTAAAAAATAAACTTGGATATTAAAAATATTATTTCTAAATTAACATAGTTTTTATATTTTCATACTACTTAAGATAAAAAACTATAAAATCAAAAAAATTAAAGGCTATAAATGCAAGAGTTTGATTTTGTTGAGTATAAAAAAATGGTCAAGGAATTTCAAGAAAAAGATGACCCTACGGGATGGTTTGATAGTATTTATAAAAGTGCAAATGGGGATCATACAAAAGTATTTTGGGCTGATTTAGAACCTAGTCCTTATTTAGTATCTTGGCTAGAAAATAATCCTATAAATAAAGCAAATAAAAAAGCTTGTGTTATTGGTTGTGGTGTTGGTGATGATGCTGAGGCTTTAAGCTCTTTTGGATTTTTGGTTACAGCTTTTGATATATCTTCAACTGCGATTGAACTTTGTAAAAATAGATATACTAATACAAAAGTAAACTACGTAGTTGCTGATTTATTTGATTATCCTAAAGAGTGGTTTGAAAGTTTTGATGTGGTTTATGAGTGTAATACTATTCAAGTCTTACCAGGTGATTATAGAAAAAAAGCAAGAGAAGCTATGAGTAGTTTGATATGTAAAAATGGATATATTTTAGTCTCTTGTAGAAGTAGAAATGAGGGCGAAAAAGAGGATGAAATTCCCCTACCCTTATCAAAAA
>CBFIGT010000009.1:0-24569 GCA_965662175.1 Arcobacter sp.
TCACCTTTAAATCCACCTTTTTTAGGAACAGAACCTGTTGCTAATAATACTGATTTTGCTTCTTGTTTTGTCCCATCAGCTAAAATAACTGTAAAAACATCACCCTCTTTTGTTACTTTTGCAACTTGGTTCATTTCATGCTTTAAACCAAATCTCATTGCTTGTTTTGGCCAAGATTCCATTAAATCCATACCACTTACAATTTCAACTTGTCCTGGGTAGTTTTCTATTTCACTACTTCCTGTGATTTGACCACCTGGCATTCCCATTTCATACATAGTAACATTTTTAAGGCCACCTCTTGTAGCATATAACCCAGCCGTAAGTCCAGCAGGTCCTCCACCAATAATTGCTAAATCTAACATATAATTTCCTTTTTTTGTTTTTATACTAAAGAAACAATTACACAACTAAAAAAGTTTTATAAAGCCAATATGATACTAAATTTTTATTAAGTATTAGGTTAATCATATGAACTTTAAATAAATATTCAAAGGATAATTTTTTTCTTTTAATATATTTTATCGTATTAAACAATAAGAATTATGAATTTAAAATAGATATATTTTTTACTTTTATATTTTTATATATATTTAAGAAAATAAAAAAGGCAAGACCTAATAAAGTCTTGCCTTTTTACTTTTATCTTAAAACTATAAATTTATTATAATAATGAGTTAATTTTATCTGCAAATGCTTGTTTAGAAGCAGCACCAATCATTTGGTCAACAACTTCTCCATTTTTCATAAACACAATTGTAGGGATAGATCTAACACCAAATTTTACAGCTAAATCTTGCTCTTCATCAGTATTTACTTTACAAATATTTGCTTTTCCATCAAACTCAACTGCTAATTCATCAATTACAGGAGCTAACATTCTACAAGGTCCACACCATGGAGCCCAGAAATCTACCATAGAAATTCCCTCGTTAACTGTTGCATCAAAATTATCTTGAGTTAGTTCAATATATTTACCCATTATTTATCCTTTTTTCCATATAAAAATTTATGTAAATTATACAGACTTAAACTTAAATAAACTTGTGCTTTTTAATAATATAATCTTTAATAAATTTTATTTTAGATAAAATAATTCTCTTAAATTATAAATGGATATTTTTATGGACATTAGAAAAGAATACTTAGAGTTTTTTAAAAGCAAAGGGCATGATATTATTTCATCTATGCCTTTAGTACCGGACGATCCGACACTGTTATTTACAAATGCAGGAATGGTTCAGTTTAAAGATATTTTTACAGGTGCAATTCCAGCGCCTGTAAATAAAACAGCAACTTCTTGTCAATTGTGTATACGAGCTGGTGGAAAACACAATGACTTAGAAAATGTAGGATATACAGCACGTCATCATACACTATTTGAGATGTTAGGGAATTTCTCTTTTGGGGATTACTTCAAAAAAGATGCCATTGCATATGCTTGGGAGTTTATAACTGTAAACTTAAGCCTTCCAATTGATAGATTATGGGTTACAATTCATGAAAGTGATGATGAAGCATTTGAGTTATGGAAAAATCACATCAGCCCTGATAGAATTAAAAGATTTGGAGATAAAGATAACTTCTGGTCTATGGGAGATACAGGTCCTTGTGGTCCTTGTAGTGAGATTTTTTATGATCAAGGTAGTGAAAACTTTGGAAGTGATGAAGATTATTTAGGTGGAGAGGGTGATAGATTCTTAGAGATTTGGAACCTTGTATTCATGCAATATAATCAAGCAAAAGATGGAACAAGAACAGCATTACCAAAACCATCAATTGATACAGGTATGGGACTTGAAAGAGTTATTGCTATTAAAGAGGGTGTTTTTAATAACTTTGATTCTTCAAACTTTAAACCTATTATTGAAAAAGTTGCAAAACTTTCAGGGAAAAAACCTACAAAAGAGACAATTGGTTCATATAGAGTTATAGCTGATCACCTAAGAGCTGTTTCATTTATGCTAAGTCAAGGAATTTTATTTGGAAATGAGGGAAGACCTTATGTAAATAGAAGAATCCTAAGACGTGCTGTAAGACATGGTTATTTATTAGGTTTTAGAGAAGCATTTATGGCTGAGCTTGTTGATGTATTAATCAATATTGTTGGAAATCATTATACAGATTTAAAAGAGCAAAGTGCATTTATTAAAGAGCAACTAACTCTTGAAGAGGCTAGATTTTTCAAAACAATAGCAGCTGGAATGACACTATTTAATGATGAGCTAGAAAATACTAAAGAGTTATTCTCAGGTGAAATTGCTTTTAAACTATATGATACTCACGGTTTCCCTTTGGATTTAACTGAAGATATGTTAAGAGATAAAGATTTAAAAGTTGATTTAGAAAAATTTGATGAACTTATGAATGCACAAAGAGCTAAGGCTAAAGCTGCTTGGAAAGGTAGTGGAGATGAAGCAAATGATGGTGATTTTAAAATTCTTTTAGAAAAATATGGTGTAAATGAGTTTGTAGGATATGAAAATACCTCTTACAAAAGTAAAATTGTTACAATTTTAGATGAAAAATTCAATGAAGTAAGCTATTTAGATAAAGGTAAAACTGGTTGGATAATGCTAGAGAAAACTCCTTTTTATGCCACAAGTGGTGGACAAAGTGGAGATATTGGAGCTATTGAAGATAAAGAGCATATTGCTATTGTTGAAGAGACTTCAAAATTTCATGGAATTAATTTATCTAAAGTAACTGTTGAAAACTCTAACTTAAAAGCTGGGGAAGAGGTAGATGCAATAGTTGTAAATAGATATGAAATTGCAAAACATCATAGTGCAACACACCTTTTACAAAGTGCCCTTAAGATGGTTTTAGGTGATACTGTTTCTCAAGCTGGTTCTTTAAATGATGCTTCAAGATTAAGATTTGACTTTACCTATCCAAAAGCTGTGACAAATGAGCAAATTGAAGAGGTTCAGGATTTAGTTAACTCTATGGTTACAAGAGGACTTACAGGAACTGTTGAAGAGTTACCAATTGAACAAGCAAAAGAGAAAGGTGCTATTGCTATGTTTGGTGAAAAATATGGAGATATGGTTAGAGTTGTAAACTTTGAAGATGTTTCTGTAGAGTTTTGTGGAGGAACACATGTACGAAACTCAAGTGATATTGGAAGCTTTTATATTATAAAAGAGTCAGGAGTTAGTGCAGGTGTACGAAGAATAGAGGCTGTTTGTGGATTATCAGCAATTAAATATACGAATGCTGTAATTTCTAAAATGACTGAAATTGAAAATGAGATTAAAAACTCTGATGTAATATCTGGAATTAAAAAATTAAAAGAGCAAATTAAATCTTTAAAACAAGAGTTAAACGAAGCTCAAAGTGCAAGTGTAACACCAATAAAAGAAGAGATGATTGGAGATACAAAAGTTATTGTTGATATTGTTCCAAATGGAGATATCAAAAAAATCGTTGATGATGCAAAAAATGCAAATGAGAAACTAGCTATTTTATTAATCCAAGCAAAAGATGACAAAGTTATGTTAGTTGCTGGGTCTAAAAATACAAATATCAAAGCTGGAAACTGGATAAAAGAGATAGCACCAATTGTAGGTGGAGGTGGAGGTGGAAGACCTGACTTCGCACAAGCAGGTGGAAAAGATGTAAGTAAAATTGATGAAGCTAAAGAGAAAGCTTTAGCTTATGTAAAAGAGAATATATAAGGTAAATGATGAAAGAGATTTTTTTATCAATGCCTGGCTTAATAGTTTTTTTACATGTAATAAGTGCTGTTTTATGGGTAGGTGGAATGTTAGCAATTAGATTTGCCGTTCACTACTCTATGCAAAATATAGAAGAGCCAAAGATAAAACTTGGAAGAACTTTAGAGAATCTAAAAAGATTTTTTTCTATGGTTATTCCAGCTATTTTAATTTTACTTATAACTGCTATTATGATGATTTTAGGACTTGAGTTAAAAGCAAGTCCACTTTATAGTTATGCACTTATTAAAGAAGTTATTTGGACTGTTATGACTTTGATTTTTATTTATATTTATATTAGAAGAAATCAGGCTCAAAAACATTTTGACAAGGGAGAACTTCCCCTTGCAAAAGCAAAACTAGAACCAATTGCTAAAATATTTATTCCCATAAATATAATATTAGGAGTTGTAGCTATTTATTTAGGAGTAACACTTAGAGGATTTTAATCCTCTTTACTCTTTTCTATTTTTTTGATATATTTATAATTATGAAAAAAATATTTATACTTATTCCCATCTTTTCAATATTTTTCTTTAGTGCTTGTTCTATTAGTACAAACTCTATTACAACAAATAAAAAAGATATCTCTTCTTATAAAAACAGTAAAACATATAAAAATATCAATATTTCCGATGCCTTATTATCTCACTATAAAGAGTGGGAAGGTGTGCGATATAAGTATGGTGGAAATACAAAAAATGGAATTGATTGCTCTTTTTTTGTAAAAGATAGTTTTATAAGTTTAAATAAAAAACTTCCAAGAACAACTTATTTTCAAGCAAAATCAGGAATTCCTATTTCAAAAAATGAGTTAAGACTGGGTGATTTGGTCTTTTTTATAACAAGTAAAAAAGGAACACGTCATGTGGGAATATATCTTGATGATGGAGATTTTATGCATGTTTCAACATCAAGGGGCGTAATGATATCAAGTTTAGAAAATCCCTATTGGAAAAGACACTATTGGAAAGCAAAAAGGGTTTTACTTGACTAAAACCCTCCATACCAAAAAATATAAAGTGGAATTGTAATAACAGAAACAACTGTACTTAAAAATACAGCCAAACTAGCTTTTTCAGGTTTTGCATTTAATAAAACAGCTAAAGTAACTGTATTTCCAGCAAGTGGAACTATTGCAAATAAAAATAATACCTTATATAAATCTTCATTTAAAATAAACAAAAAGTTTTTATCTAAGTAAATTACACCTAAAATAGCCAATGGCCAAAAAATAAATTTTAGAAAAAATGTAATTGAGATAAATTTCATATCAAAATTATCGGGTTCACCCTTTAAGCCAATTAATCCCATACCAAGCATCATCATACCTAATATCCCATAAGCTCCCTTAAACTGTCCCGTATAAGAGCTAATAGTCTCAGGTATTTCAAAACCAGCAATATTTAAAATAATACCTAAAACAAAGGCATAAAGTATTGGAAGTCTTGACATCTTTTTTAAAGCTTGAGCAACTGTAAAATTACCCTTTGCTGTTACATAAAATCCACTTGTGCTTTCATATAATAGTGATGCTAGTACTGTAAAAATATAAATATCAGCTAAATGGGGTGGAAATAAAATTATAGCTAGTGGAATACCAAAAAAGCCCGTATTTCCAGTGCCTGCACTAAAAGATAGAATATTTCCTGTTGGGTCTTTCCAAGAGTTTTGAAAAAGTGCTAGGGAAATAAAAGCAATAATTGAGCAAAAAATAAATAAAAATATTGGAAGAATTGCAACTGCAAAATCTATTTTTACACTAAGTGTTGCTGAAAATACAACAATAGGCCCTAAGATATAAATAAGTAGTGTTGCTATTGATTCTCGTTTTACATCCAATATTTTTGAAGATAAATATCCTAAAATAACATTAATATAAATTGGAAAAACTTTTAAAAGAATTACAAAAAAAAGGCTCATCTAATATTTCCTTGAGGAGAATCCAAAAACAAGTGAGCCTTTTTATGAGGAATAACGATTTTATAGAAGAGTTTAAATTGCAAAAAGGAGTCAGAAAGGTACAATTTAAAGTTTGATTTAATAGTATATTTTAATTTCAATGCTATTCCTTGAGTAGAATTATATATTTATCATATGATATAATTATGACATTTTTATTTTACTATAAAATTATCTAAAATAAATAATGATATTACAGAAAAAATATAGATTTTAATAACATATGGTAAATTAAGCAATAAAATCTCTTTTGCACTTATCTTATACCTTGATTGCATAGTAAGACTTAAGCCACTAAATGGCGAAGTTGCAACTGTTGTTGACCATGCAAGTAAAAAAGTTATAGCCAATAAGGTATGATTAAATTGACTCATTATATCACCAATAATTGCAATTGCAATAATTGGATGTATTCCAATAAAAGATAATAGTATAAATATAAATAATGTAATTGAAGCCTCTTGCCAACCATAGTTTTCAAAAGGTACCTCAATATTAAATCCTGATAATAAACTACTAACTGAAACTCCAAACATACCAGCAACTATAAATAAAGAGAGTTCCATTTTCATTTTTGGAAGTTCATTAAAATGATAATCTTTGAAAATATTTACTGTATTTTTTATACCATTTTTAAATATTACTACAAATAGTGTTATTAAAAAAGAGTATAAAGCTACTATAATTATAACTTTTAGATTTTCGTTAATATAGTGGGTAAGAAGTGTTAAAACAGCTAAAAGAAAAGGTAAATATAGTGTTTGAAAACTAATTGGATATCCAACAAAACTATCTATGTCAAATTTTGTTTTAGCATCATAAAAGGTGATTAAAAAAGCTAAAAATGCAAAAAACAAGCCATTTATTAAAATAGTAGATTTATCAAAATTTGGAACATATGTCAAAGCTGCTGCAAATGCTACAAAAAATGGTGACCAAAAGGCATCTGAAGCAAAAGCTCTTGATAAAACAATAATTTGAAGAGCTTTTAACTCCCCTTTTTTATACATTTTATCAGCAACTAAAACCAAGGAAAGTAAATTTAATACAGAACCAAATAGATGTATTCCTAAATATGTTTTAAAAAATGAGTTCCAAGATGAACTATTTTTATCAACACTCTCTATTTTAGGAGTTGCTATGATTTTTAAATATCCAACACCTATTAATAGACTAAAAAGAAATTGATTTATAGTAAATACTTTTATGAAATTTATTTCAAAACCATAATAAATAGCTATTAAAAAATTTATAGCACTTAAAACTAATAGTATTACAATAAGACCCCGTCTAACTAGAGTTTTAAATAAAAGAATAAAAGTTAACCAAGCAAAAATTCCTGCAAAAATAAAAATATCATTATTAAAAAAGTATGCAATATTTGTAAAAACAAATGATAAAAATATTAAAACTCCTGAAACTTTTTCTAAACTATTTTTCACTATTTCTCTTTTTTAAAAAAATTGATAAATATATTCCTAAAGCTATAAATAAAACCCCAATTAAATGATAAAACTCTAAGCTCTCATCCAAAAACAGAAAAGCTAAAAATGAACCAAAAATAGGCATAAGATGAGTAAACTGCCCTGCTTTATTAGCACCAACTTCAACAGTTGCAATATTCCAAAAATAAAAAGATAAAATTGATGGAAAAACAGCCATATAAAGTAGTGAATATAAAACACTATCATCTTTAAGAAAAATATACTCTAATTTAAAATCAAAAAATAGAATAATCAAAAATAAAAATAAAACACCAATAAAAGTAATAATAGAGAGAAAATCAAAAGCACTTATCTCTTTTGGTTTATATTTTAAATAAATAGAGTAAATAGCCCAAGAGATACAAGCTAAAATAATCCATAAATCATATAAAGAAAACTCCAAATTAATTAAAGCATTTATATCACCTTTTAAAATAAGAAATATAACACCAATTGTAGATAAAACAACTCCTAAAACTTGTATTTTTGTAATTTTTGTTTTAAGTATTATTGCCGATAAAAGTATAATAAATATTGGTGTTGAAGAGTTTATAAGTAGGGCGTTTGTAGCACTTATATAATCTAAACCAAAATATACAAAAGTATTATAAGCACTAACACCTAATAAAGCAAAAAGAGTATATAAATAGGGATTTTTTTTAAAAATTTTTATTAGTTTTTTGTGATTAATTATAATATATGGAGATAAGATTAATAAAACAAAAAACCATCTAAAAAAAGATAACTCCATTGCTGAAATTTCAGCTGATACAAATCTTCCTAAAACAAAATTTCCCGACCAAAAAAGAACAGCCAAAATTAGATAAAAATAGTATTTCATTTTTTTATATCTTGAAAAAGAGTTAAAAGATTAAATTTTATATTTTGATTCATTTGCGTAAAATAACATAATTGTATTAAATTACTATTTAATATATAAAATTAAAAGGATTTTTAGTGATAAGACTTGGTTCAAATTCAGAAACTAGAGCAAAAATATTGAAAGAGCATAATATAGAGTTTATACAAAATGGTGGAGAGTTTGATGAGGACTCAATAAAAACAACAAATCCAAAGAGTTTTGTATATGAAGCAACTTTAGGAAAGTTTAATGAATTATATAAAAAATATGGTATTGGTGATTATCCTCTTTTAGTTGCTGATTCAGTAGTTACAGCTAATGGAGAGCTTTTAAGAAAAGCAAAAGATTATAATGATGCAAAAAGAATGTTAAATCTTCAAAGTCAAAATCAAACATCTGTAATTACATGTATGAAATATAAAAGTAAAGATATTGAGTTAATTGATATCTCAATTACTACATATATCTTTGATAAATTTGATGAAAATGAATTAAAAAAATATTTAGATTCAAATGAGTGGAAAGGTAAGGCAGGGGCTATTATGGTTGAGGGTTTTTGCAAACCTTATATAAAAAATGTAATTGGCTATGAATCAACAGCAATGGGACTTTGTGTTGAAAAACTAATAACTTTTAAATAGTTATTTTCTAATACTTTTATAATACTATTTAAAATTTAATTTATTATTAGATTTTAAATAGCCTATATAAAAGGCTTCATAAAAATTATTTCATTTTGAAAATAGTATCAGAAAAGTATTATTTTAATATTATTTTAAGTTTACTACTGTCATAATTTCAATATATAAAATGTTAAGCCAAACTTATCGTGAGGTAAGGACGGAAAGCCACGGGTCTTTGTTTGTAAGATAGCCGGGTTACAAAATCTACTAAAATTCTTTTTGTACCCTATGCAATTTTCCCAACATTTAAATTTATTTTATCTATAACTTTAAGGAGTATAAGATGTTTGATTTTATTAAAAGAAGATTACAAAGTGATAGAGGTGCTATGGACAAAATTTTAGTAACTCTGCTTTTAGTTGTTGTTGGAATTGGTGCTGTTGTTGGATTAAGTACATGGATGAGCGGACAATCTGATGAAATTAAAACTGATGCTGAAACTACAGTTGATGCATTAAAAAATAACTAACAAGAGAGTGTGAGCTTTTAAGCTCACAATCCTTATGTTTAGTATAAGTTTCTATATTTTTTCACTGTTTTTGTCATATATTGATTACAAGAGTTTTAGAATACCAAATATAATTATTGCCACAATGGCATTTTTCCTAATTGTATTTGGTATTTTTGAAGAGAAGATAGAGCTATTTTCATTTGTAATGCCTATTTTGGTTTTGCTATTTTTTATAGCTTTATTACTTTTAAATAAAAATGCTTCAGTTGGTGGTGGGGATATAAAGTACTATATGGTTATAGCACTTTATTTAAACCCTTTTTTGTTTGCAATTTTTTTGATTGTAACAGGATTGATGCAAACACTTGCATTGATTTTTAGACAATTTTTCCAAAAAAGAAGAGTTGTGGCTATGGGACCTGTAATTTTTGCTTCTGTAATTATTACTGAGTTTTTAAACTATTTAGGAGTTATACCTAAGTTTTAAGTTATAAAGGTTGTATCATGAAAAAAGCATTTATTGACCAAATTCTTCTTGGCTTTGTACTTTTTTCAGGAATATTTATCCTAATTGCTACTGTAAGTGATGATACAACTGTTAGAAACAAATACTATAACTTAAAAAAACTAAGTGACAATGCAGCTTTATTTGCAGCAAATCATTATAATAAAAATGAAAATACCCAAGATGCCCAAGAGCTTGCAAAAGATATGTTAAGGGAAACTGCTCTTGGTTTAGAAGTTGTTGATAAAATTGATTTTATTTGGGATTTTGATAATTTACCAAATAGTGTGATTGCGAGAATTACAAATTATGAAGAAAATCTATTTTGGTATAGACTTTTATCTCTAAATAGTTTTAATTTTGAAAATATTGAATCAAAAGCAAATATAACAAAAAGAGTATTAACAACTACTAGCAACTTTGCACCACTTGCAATAAATAAATGTAATAGAGATGATTTAGTTGATCAAGCTGAACTTAGTTTTGAGTTTCATAGTTATAGTGAATTTTCAAACTATGATTTAAAAGCTTTTTATGGGGTAACTAGTGAATGTACAAATCCAAGTGGTAACTCATTTTTTGCACACTATAAAAATATTTTTAATAATCCTACATTTGATGAGAATAATAACTTTTTTTCTGATTATAGTTTGGATGTTGAAGAGAGTGCTTTATGTTTGCCTGAAACAGATTTTGAAAATCCAAATACTGTTGACCCAAAACAACTTTATGACAAACTAAAAAGATTTCCTATTGGCTCAAAAATGCAAATTGCCCTACTTGATTGTGATTCACTTGCAAGTAATATTAATGTAAATGAACTAATAACTGTTGAACTTTTAAGTGAGGCTTCTTGTACACAAGGATATTGGTCAAATAGTGAAAACTGGTTAAATAGAGTTTGGAATGAACAAAGTAATAGCTGCAATGGTGGAAACTATGATTATAAGTTATTAAAATTGGATTTAAAAATAGTTGATGAAAAGAAAATTATATTGGAATATTAGGAAATATTATGGAACTAAATGATTATAAATATATTTCAGATGTAAAAAAAGAGCTTCATTGCCAAGATGAGAGTATTCTTGAAATATTAAAACTTTTTGTATTGGTATCAAAACTACCTAAAATTGCCTTTTTAAAATATGATTCAAAATATAAATCTTTTAATTATAAATATAGTTTAGACTCAAATAAGATTTTAGAAGAGGATATATCATTAATAAATGCAAAATATTCAAAAACACTCCAAATCGATGATATTATTTATGGAAAAATCGTATTTAATGAAGAGTTAGAAGAGACAATACTTATTAGCCAATTTTTAGAAAAAATTACAAATGCTTTAAAAAAAGGTTTTGATATTGAAAATAGAATTTTATCAGAGGATGTTCCCCTTGATATTTTTATAGTTTCAGATAAACAGACAAAAGATTTTTCAAAAAAACTAAAAGATAATTTACAATTAATTTTAAATGCTGAGATAAAAATAATATCTTCAATAGATGATATAAAAGAAAAGCTAAAAGTAAAAAATAGCAAAAGTCATATTATATATTGTGTAAAAAATGATGAACTTATAAAAGAGGACGAAATATATTTAAACTATTTAAATGAGTTTGTTATGGTAATAGGTCCAAATAATCATGCAATTTCACTAATTTGTGGGAAACTAAATATTCAAAAATATCTATCAATTGATGAGTTTTCTCCTCAAAAAGTAAAAGATATATTAATAGAGTATAAAAATACTATTTTAAATAAAGATAAACAAAAACATAAAATCATCTCTATAAATGGAATTTCAGGAGGAGTTGGAACTACAACAATAGCCATGAATGTTTCTGATATGATTGCAAGTAATAATCCACAAAATAATGTGCTTTTTATTGATTTATCAACAACAAAAGCTGTGAGTAATATTTTTCTAACACAAAATCCTTTACCTGATAAAACCATAATTGATTTAGTAAATATTGAAGAGTTTTCTATTCCTAAATATTTGGATAATGGATTAATGAAAATCAGTGAAAACTTTTATAGTATAAATGGAATTCAAAAACATATTGATAGGGATTTAATGGAACAAGAGGTTTTTATAGAAAAACTTCTAAACTTTTTACTAAAATCAACTGAGTTTTTTAACTATATTATAATTGATACAGGTGAGGCTGATGCCTCAGCACTTAAAAGTACAGTTTATGATGTAGTTGATGATATTTGGGTTACTTTTCAAATGAATCTTCCACATATTTCAAAACTTAAAACATTTTATTCCCTTATAAAAAGAGCTGGACTTAAAGATAAACTGCTTTTTATGGTTAATAGATTTGATTCTCAAAATGCCCTTTCAGTCACTGATGTTCAATCTATTTTAAATACCTCAAAAGATGATGATTTAAATTTTGAATTAAAAATACCAAATGATTATGAAAACTTAGGAAAATGTTGGAACTACTGTGAATTAGCAACAAAAAGTGCAAAAGACTCTATTTTTGTAAAAAAATTAGAGGAGATACTAGTTAAAAGAAATTTAATTATCAAAAATGAAAATGAGAAAAAAGAGAGATCAATATTTTCATTTTTTAAAAAGGATAAGTAGTGAGAAGTTTAAGAAAACTAATAGAGGAAGAAGAAGATAAAATCATTATAAATGAAGATGAGAATTTAGAAAACTCTATAAATAAAACAGAAGAGAAAATAAATAAAATCAAACAAAAAAGTTTTAGATTTGAGCTAAATTTTCCAGAGCTTTATCTTGATGAAAAACTATTAAATATTGCATATGTTATAAATGATAGTTTTATGCTAAACCTAAAATCTGATAAAAAAATCACTAAAGAGAGTTTAGAAGAGGTTCTACCAGAATTTATTCTAACTTTTCCTGAAACAAAAAAACTCTCTAAAAATATATTAGAAGAGATTAAAAATTTTATCATGAATAATCTAATTGGATATGGTCCTATTAGCACTATTTTTGATATTGCAAAAAATGGTTTAAATGATGTTATTGTAAATACAAAAGATTATATTGATATTATTTATAATGGTAAAACAATACAAACACCATTTACTTTTAGAAGTGAAGAGGAGCTTAGAAAAGTTATTGATAAAATGCTTTCAGAAAATAATAGAAAAATAGATGAGGCTCATCCAATAATCTCTAGTAAATTAAATGATGGTTCTAGGGTTGAAGTTCAAATTCCACCAATTGCTGCAAATGATGGTTCATGTGTGACTATTAGAAAATTTAATGACCTTCCACTACTTTTAGAGTTTTTAATAGAGTCTGGTCAATTAGATTATAAAATGGCCTATTTTTTACTAAAAGTTGCCAAAGGAAAATGTAATATCATCGTCTCAGGTGGAACATCAAGTGGTAAAACAACATTTTTAAATGCAATAAGTAGATTTATTGATGACAATGAACAACTTATGGTAATTGAAGATACAAGAGAGATGCAACCTCAAATGCCCTGCCATAGTATTAGACAATATGAGTCTAGAATGGCAAATGAAGAGGGGAAAGGTGCAATTACTCTTGATTTTTTACTCCGTTCTGCACTTCGGTCAAGTCCAAGAAGAATTATAGTTGGAGAGTGTAGAGGTCCTGAGATTGTCGTTATGTTAAATGCAATGAATACAGGACATCCAGGTTCTATGACTACAATCCATGCTGATAATACAAAAGAGGCAATAGTTAGGGTTGAAAATATGTATTTAGAAGCCAGACCTAGCTCAAACATAGGATTTATTAGAGCTCAAATAGCCTCAGCTATTGATTTAATAATTCAGCTTGTTCGTTTTCCTGATGGTAGTAGAAAAGTTATAAAAATCTCTGAAGTTGAAAAAAGAATAGAAGATAATGGAGTTATGTCTTTAAATAATATCTTTGAATTCAAAAGAGATACAAGTGATATGAAAAAAACAAAAGGAACTTTTGAAATAGTTTCAACTCCAACTAGAACTATTGAGCAAATGAATATGTTTGGTGTAGATATTGATACAAGAGTATTTGACCCAAAATTTGAGATGACAAAAGCTATGTTAATTGAGGAGTTAGAAAAAGATTTACCTGATAAGATGTGTGGATGGAGAGATGAGTTTTTAAATATATTTTTAGAAAAAGATCCATCACTTCTACATAAATGGCCACATTTCCAAAATATGAAATTTTCAAGGGCGTAAAAATGTTTGATAATACTATTCTAGCTTTAATATTTATTATTCCAATACTATTTATAGTAACAGCATTTTTCATATATCAATATTATGACAAAATGAATAAACAAAAAACAATAATAAATATTTTATCTGAAAATAGTAATGAAATAATTGATAAGAAAAAAAATAGAAAAATAGAGAGTAATATAGAGTTAAGTTGGCTCTCTAAAAAACTTCTTTCAGCAGGTTTTACCTCTTCATATGCTCAAAATATCTTTATATTTATCTCTATAAGCTTTGGTTTATTAAGTGGAGTATTTGCCTTATATATTATAAAATCTCCCATTGCTTTTATTTTAATATTTATAATATTTTCATTTTTTCCTCTTTTACTTATAAAAAAACTTATTGCTTCAAGGGAAGAGGAGTTTAATTTTGGATTAAAAGCAATCATAGATAAAGTTACAAGTATGATGAAAAGTGGAGTTGGATTTGAACAGGCTTTAAAAAAATCTGTTTTAACATCACGTTCAAAACTAACTAAAGATATTTTCAATATTTATTTAAATGAAAAAGATGTAATAGGTGAACAAAAAGCATTTGAAAAAATGTTTAAATTAATCCAATCAAAAGAGTTGAAAATATTTTATCTAACTATCTCAATAGGAAGACAATCAGGTGGTAAATTTTCTAATACCTTAGAAAAACTAAGAAAAACACTTAGAGACCAAGGTGAAATAAAACAAGAGATTACCTCATCAACAAAAGAGATAAAAATAGGAAGTTATATGATTATTGCTCTACTTATTTTTATTTATATTATGATGAATAATGCACTTGATGGAGCAATTCATCATCACTTTTTTACTACAGCAAGTGGAAAACTTCAAATGTTATTTATAGTTTTATGGGTTAGTTTAGGTCTTTTTGTTAACTCATTAATGACAAAGGTTAAATGATGAATATATTTATAATATTATTACCAGTTATTTTGGTTATTTTTTCACTTCTTGTTTGGTTTATCTATGATAGACAACAAAAACAAAAAAATATAATCTTACTATCAAAACTAGATAATTTAACAATTATTGATAAACAAAATGAAGAAAAAAAAGAGAATAATGTTAATTTTAACCTAAAACTAATACAAGCTGGAATCACTTATAAAGAGTATAACGAGGGCAGATTAGCATTTTTAGTTTTGGGTTTAGTTTTGATTTTTGCTCTTCCAATATTTTTTAGTTTTACTATTGGTTTATTTGGAATTTTTATTGGACTAATCTCTATTTTTTTTGGCGGAAAAATATATCTTATGATTTCAAAAGCAGAAAGAGTTGAAAAAATCAATAAAGACCTAGGTGTATTCTTGGATTTAATCAATGTAATTTTAGAAGCAGGTGGTAGTTTAAAAAATGCATTTTTCCAAGTTTCAAGACGAGCCCATGGAATTATTGATGAAGAGTTATTAAAAGAGATAGCTATTTTAGAGTATGAAATGACAAACTACTCTACAAAAAAAGCTTATGAAAATCTCAAAAAAAGAGTTGACTCTGAGGATATGGACAAAATAGTTGACTTTTTGATTTTAAGTGAAGAGACGGGGATTGGTGTAAAAAATATTTTTTCAACTCAAAGTGAAGAGATGAGACAAGAAAAATTTTACCAAATAAAAGGAAAAGTAAATACATTAAATATGTATCTTATGGTTATTATTTTTGTATTTGTACTTCCAGCTTTAGGAGCATTTATAGTGTTTCCTATGATGGCTGGTAATTTAAAACTTGGAATTTAAAGGATTTAAAATGAGATTTAATAAAAACTTAGCAATTATTATGGTTTTAGTTTCACTACTACTATCAGCACTTATGCTCTCTTTTTATTTATATAACTTAAATAAAAAAACTGCTCAAAAAAACAATCAATTAGTTAGTGTTTATATTGCAAAAACTGATATTGAGAAAGACTCTATTATAAAAGAGGAAAATCTCTCACAAACACAAATCGCAAAACAGTTCTTGTTAAATAAACCTCTTACAAAAAATGAGATTTTGGCAAAATATACAAAAGAGAAAATCTATAAAAATGAGATTTTTATAAAAGAGAAATTATCAACAAAAATAGAGCATGAAAAATCATATTTATTGGATTATAAATATAGCTCTTATAATATGCCTTTTACTCTTTTTCAAAATCCAAACTATACTTTAAATCCAAATGATAAAATCAATATCGTTTCTGTTTATGTAAAAGAGAATACTCAAATAAAAAAAGATGAAACAAATCAATATAGTGTTCAATATATAGCTTCAAATATAAATGTCTTAGGTTTTATTAGAGAGGGGAAAGCTAGTGATAAAACAATTGAGAGACGGCTTATTAAAAAAGTTGTTAAGAAAAAAGTTATAGAAGAAGAGATAGAGATAAAAGCTGAAGAGCTTGTATTAGACCTGCCTAAAAAAGTTTTATTAAATATTTTAAATGATTATAATAAAGGGAAACAACTTTGGATGAGTATTGCAAAAGATGGTACTCCTAACACTAATATTGAAAATAAAAAAACTGAAGAAACTCCAAAAAAAGAGATAGTTGTTAAAAAAAGTTCAAAACCAAAAAACTATCCAATAATTTGGTATAAACCTCAAAATAACTATATAACTAAAACAGCCACAATAGAGTATGCAAATGACCCAAAACTTAAAAAATCAAAAACAACTACAATAAAAAATAGTTTAGAAAATAGTTGTTCTCAAAAAGAAAAACTACTGCTTGTAAAATCATTTAGAGCAAATATAAGAAATGGTGCTTCTTTAGAGAGTGAGATTTACAAAACCGTATCAAAAAACTATGTTTTACCATATATTTATAAAATAGGTTCTTGGTATAAATTGTGTGATAATAGATATATTCATAAAAATATTGTTAATGAAATATCTTTAATGGACTTAAATAAAAAAGAGAAATAATGAAAACAGAAAAAAATAGTACAAAAGCTGCTTATGTAGAAAATATCATTTTATGGATTGTTCTATTTGTAGGATTTGTAACACTATTCTTTTTTATTGTTGAGTATTCTGTTACAGTTAAAGTAATAGATAAAACTGATTCATTAAGTGATTATGGAGCTAGAGCTATATCTTTAGGAAATAGTGAAAGTGATGTAGTAAATGGTTTAAATCAAATAAAAGGTGATAGTTTTAACACTATTACTATTGATAATTTAACATGTAGTGAAAATGTAGGAGTTGAAAACTATCAAGTTATTTTTAATACTTATACAACGTATGCAAACAATTTTTTAGTTGGTCAAGGGGAAAATAACATTCATGCAAAAAGTGTTGTTTTTAATGAAACAAGCAGTACTGAAAAAGTCTGTAATTTATATATTACTATTGGAAATTAGGAGTTTATCATGAAAAATTTATTTAAAATACTATTTGGTCTTTTTATACTTAATATTTTTATTTTTGCAAATACAAATATTATAGAACAAAAAGATTTTGAAAATAGTACCATCTCAATATCTTCAAATTCTTATAAAATATTGGAGTTTAAAAAAGAGATAAAAAATATCAAACTTACTGATAGTAATAAAATATTGGTAGAGTTTATAGAAAAAACAGCTAAACCTTTTAGCCTTTTAAAAGTATTAGGAAAATTAAGTGGAAATGCCAATGCATTTATAACTTTTCAAGATAATTCAACTATGCAAATAGATTTTAATGTAGTTCCAAATCTAAAAAGCCTTATTAATTTAACACAAAAAGAGTATCCAAATATTAAAATTTCTCAAATTGATGACTCTATTATATTAAAAGGAAGTGTTGAAAATGAAAAAGAGAAAGAGAGTATATTTGATATTTTTAGAAAAGCAAATATAGATTCAGATAAAAAAATCATAAATTTATTAGATATAAATAATCCAACAAAAATGGTAAAAGTAAAACTTTATGTTGTTGAAATCAACAATAAAAAAGGTAAAACTATCAAAAACAACTGGTCTTTAACAGGAAGTAATAGTTCTATCTCCACATCTATAAGCTCAACTATGCTAAGTGCTGTAACCTTAAGTGGAGGAATAACAGCCGTTGCAAATAGTTTAGGTGGTGATTTTAATGTAGGACTTACATTAAAATATCTAGAAAATAATAATGTAGCAAAAATTCTTGATGAAACCACATTAATTACCTTAGAGAAAAACAAATCTCAATTCCACTCAGGTGGAATTTTAAATGTAAAAGTTTCATCAACTGATATTACAAGTTTAGAAAGAATAGAGTATGGTTTAAAAATGGATATAAATGTACAAGAGATTTTAAATAATAGATATATAAAACTTCTTGTTCGTACTGAATCATCAGTTTTAGATACATTAAATGTAGTTGATGGAATCCCCTCAATAAAAAATAAAACAGTGGATACAAATGTTATAGTTGGAGATAAATCAACTGTTGTATTAGGTGGTTTAGTGAATATTGAAGATACAAAAATAGAAGAAAAAGTTCCTTTATTAGGTGATATTCCTGTGATTGGAAATATATTTAGAAGTACAGATAAACACTCAGATGATGTGGAGTTAGTCTTTTTTATAACACCTGAAATAATAGACCCAGCTAACAATAATCAAAAAAATATTTTAGATGAAAAAAGTGAATTTAGAAAAAAAAGAGTTTTAGAAAAGTAGAGAAGATTATTTAATCTTTTCTACTAATTGATGAGGCAATAATCCAAGTGATTCTTCCACTACTTTTGTATCCCCATGACAAATAAAATCATCTTCATACTCAAAAGAAGTTAGAGAGATATAAATTCTTTCATCATTTAAAAACTCTAAAATAGCAGAGCCAACTCCACCTTGTTTTTGTGAGTCAGAGAAAACATACCAATCATTATAAGTTTTTGATAACTCTTTTAAGGTTTTTTTATCAAGTGGTTTTACAAATCTTAAATCCAAAATTGCAATATCTTCATCATGTAAAGCTTCTGTTTCAAAAGCACGTCCAACAGCTGCCCCATAAGCTATAAAAAGTTTTTTAGATCTTCCCTCTTTTAAAAGTTCCGCTCGTCCAAGCTCAAAAGGAGTAGCTTTTGCATTAAACTCTTTATAAGCACCTCTTGGATATCTAATTGCACTAGGACCTTCACATGTATAAGCAAAATCAATCCCAAGTTTTAATGTTTCATTACATCTTGGAGCAAACAAAATCATATTTGGAATAAATCTTAAAAAAGAGATATCAAAAGCACCTTGGTGAGTTTCACCATCATTTCCTACAATTCCAGCTCTATCTATTGCAAATACAACAGGTAAATTCATCAAAGATACATCATGTATTATTTGATCAAATCCCCTTTGTAAAAAGGTTGAATAAATAGTAATAAAAGGTTTAAAACCCTCTTTTGCCATAGCAGCCATTGAGGTAACTGCATGTTGCTCAGCAATTGCAACATCCCAAAATCTATCAGGAAATTTTTTCATAAGTTTATCAATTCCTGTACCACTTGGCATTGCAGCTGTAACACCTACTACATTTTCATGTTTTGAGGCTAAATCACTTAAAGCATCAGCAAATACAGCAGTTGCTGCTTTTGGTGCCTCTTTTTTTACAAATGCACCATCTTCTACATTAAAAGGACCAACACCATGCCAATGTTCATGTTGACCCTCAGCTATTTTATACCCCTTACCTTTTACTGTTCTTGCATGAACAATAACAGGTTTTTTCATAGCTTTTGCTATTTGTAATGTATCAATTACCTCTTCTAAATCATGGCCATCAATTGGACCTATATAATCAATTCCCATCTCTTCAAATAAAATTCCAGGAGTTATAAGCTTCATAGCCTCTTCCATTCTTTTTGCTATATATGTAGTTCCCTCAGGCATATTATTTTTAATAAATTTATCAACTTTTGCTTTAAAGCCTTGATAATATTTCCCAGCTAATAGTTTTGAAAGATATTTTGAAATAGCTCCAATTGGTTTTGCTATTGACATCTCATTATCATTTAAGATAATTACAACAGGAAGTTTTAAATCACCTAATTCATTTAAAGCTTCATAAACCATACCAGCTGTCATAGAGCCATCACCTATCATAACAACAGGAACCCTATCCTCTTTTTTTAGTTTAATTGATTTTGCAGCACCAACTGCAAGTGAAATAGAAGTTGAACTATGACCTGCTACAAAATAGTCACACTCACTCTCTTTTGGTTTTGTAAATCCACTTAAACCATTAAACTGTCTAATAGTTTCAAACTCTTCCCATCGTCCTGTTATTAGTTTATGGGGATAACACTGATGAGATACATCAAAAATAAATGGATCTTCACATGAGTCAAATACATAATGCATACCAACAGTTAATTCAACCGCACCTAAAGTTGAAGAGAAGTGTCCACCTTTTCTAGATACTACATCAATAATCCTATCTCTTATTCTTTGACTTAACTCTTCTAGCTCTTTTAGTGACCGATTTTTTATTTTCATAGTTCTTTTCTTATTTTAATTTCTCTAGTACTTCGTCTAATACTTTAAAAAGTCTCTCATTTTGACTTTTTGTTCCAATTGTAATTCTAATTGCATTAACACCATAAGAGGTTAAGTCTCTTACAATAACTCCTCTTTGTAGAAGCTCTTGGGCAACTGCTTTAGAAGAGTAGTTATCACCCATTTTCATAGTAATAAAATTTGTGTATGAATCTATATAATCAAAACCTTTTGATTTTGCGTAATCTTCATAAGATTTCATCTCATCAAAGTTTTTAGCAATACATTCATTTACAAACTCTTCATCTTTTAAAGCTTCAATTGCAGCTGCTAATGTTAAGTTTGTGATATTAAATGGAGGTCTAATTTTATAAAAAGTATTTATAATATCAACTTGACCTATACCATATCCAACTCTCATACCACCTAGGGCATAAGCTTTTGAAAATGTTCCAAGATATACAGCATTTGGGAATTTAGAGATTAAATCACTTGGACATATTTTTTTCTTTTCATCTTTATATGAAGCATACTCTTGATAAGCTCCATCTACTACTACTAATGTATCTTTATCAACTGTTTCTAAAAAAGCATAAACATCATCTTTATCTAAACATTCACCCAATGGATTATTTGGTAAACATAAGAAGATAATATCAGCACCCTCTTTTTTATAAAGTTCAGAAAACTGAGCTAAATTATGCTCATCATCAGGAGTTTTTATAATCTTAGCACCTGTTTGTTTTCCATAAATTTCATACATAGCAAATGTTGTTTTACTCATAAGAATTTTTGAGTTTTCATCACACTTTGCTTTTACACAAAAATCAATAACCTGATCAGAACCTGCTCCAATAATTATATTTGCTGATGAAACAGCAAATTTTTTTCCTAAGGCATCTTTTAATTCATACATAGAATCATCAGGATACATAAACATATTTTTTGATATATCAGCTATTTTTTGTGCTACTTTTGGACTTGTTCCATAAGGATTCTCATTTGATGCTAGTTTTATAACATCTTTTGGATCAACACCATACTCACGAACTACAAGCTCAATTGGTTTTCCAGCTTCATATATTTTTAAGTCATCTAAAACACTATTAAATTTCATACAAATTTTCCTTAATTATAATTCAAAGTCATTAATAAACTTTTCAAAACTACCTTTTTTTGCAAAATTTATTTCATATATATTTTCATCAATTTTATCAATTCTAACAGAATCAATCCCATATAAATCTAAAAGTTCATTTGTAACTAAAGTACCCTCTTTCAATTTAAACACATCCCTTAAAAGCCATTTCCCTAAATCTTTATTTGGATTTGACATTAATGCTTTTTTATTTTCTTGACATATTTTAGCTTCAATCTTTCTCTTATTTGGTAATTTTAAAGTGAAAATTATATCTTTATTTGGGAAAAAGTTAGGTTTATATTTATAAAATTTACTTGGTATAGGAATATAAACTTCATCAGCATTTCTAGCTCTTCCTTTTGCATTCCATTGATTTAAAGCACTATTTGTATATACCTTACCTTTCAATCCATATAAAGGTAAATATACTGTTTCAATTTTTCTTTTCTCTGTTGCTTTATTTGAGTTAATTAAAGAATATAATTCTTCTAAAGGATCTGCTAAAACTTTTATTTCAAATTCATCTAAAAAGCTATCAGTTAAAAACCTTTTCATTAATGTACTTTTTGACAAAGAAAATGAATACTCATAATTACCATCTTCAAATAATATTGAAGAACTATTTTTTTTAATAATCTTAATACTATTAATATCAATTGCTTTTATATTTTCTTCAAAAATCAAAAATTTATTTTCATCTCTTACAACACAATGATATAAAAAATCATTCAAACCATATAAATTATTTGTAAACTCTAATCTTTTATTTCTTAATTCCGATATTTTTATAATTTTTTCTTTATCTTTTAAATCTTTATATGATAATAAGTCTTTATTAAACTCTGCAATTTTTTGAATAGATTTATTATTACCTCTTAAAAAAGTTTTTAAACCTATTCCCAAAGTATCCTTATAAGCGTCATATGAAACATCACTTCTTGATAAGTCATCAGCTAAAAATGCTTTACAAAACATTTTTTCAGCTATTCTATAATATAAATAAGGTGTTGTAGAATCTGAAAATAAATTAGATAAACTTCCAACTATTTGTAAATATTCTTTATACTTTAAAATATGATTATTATCTTGTGATTTATAAAATGACATTATAATATAGCCTTTTTAATATTTATTGCAATTGCTTCAATAACACTTACAGTAACAGAATTACCAATTTGCTTATACAAATGAGAATTGGCTATATTTGGTAATACAAAATTTTCATCATAACCCTGAAATCTTGCACATTCACGTGGAGTTAATTTTCTAATATCCTTATTATCAATTATTAAAGGTACATTGTGTCCACCCGTTCCCATATTTGCTGTTAAAGTCGGACATAAATTACTTTTATTTTCTCTTACATAAACTCTTCGCCATTGATAAATAGTTTTTTTATTTTGCATTTCTTCTTTTAATTGATTATAATATTTACTGCTTGTATAGTAAAACTTTTCTTCTACTTCATCATCTATAAAATCTTGTATCTTTTTTGACAAAATGATAGGTTTGGGAAACTGAAACTTATCATACTGCTGTTTATTTAAAAAGCCTACAATATATATTCTTTCTCTATTTTGAGGAATATTACCATATTCTGAAGTATTTAAAACTTTGTATTTTAAAAAGTACCCTCTAGATTTTAATTCATTTTTAATAACTTTAAAAGTATTTCCAATATCATGATTTTGTAAATTTTTTACATTTTCAAGAAATATAATTTTAGGTTTTAAATCATCAATAAATCTTAATATCTCAAAAAAAACGTTTCCTCTCTCATCATTAAATCCTTTTCTATGTCCTGCAATTGAAAAAGCTTGACAAGGAAATCCTCCTGTTAATATATCAATTTTCTCAACTTCACTAGTACATAAATCTTTTAAGTCTTTCTCAAAAAGTTTATGTTTATGATTTGCACGATAAGTTATTGCAGCATTCTTATCAATTTCATTAGCCCAAAGAGTATCAAACCCAGCTTTTTTAAAACCTAATTCAATTCCTCCTATTCCTCCAAAAAGTGCACCAATAGTATAATTTACTTTTTTATCATATAGATTGTTAATTGGTTGATTAATACTCATAAATTCTCCTTTTTTGCACTATTTTACAGAACTTTTTATCCAACAATAAAATATATTGCAATATGAAATATTATATATCATCTATCTCTTTTACATAAGAACCTAAGAATTTAATAGATTCATTATGTTTTTTAAATATCTTTTGCACATTTTCATCATCTTTATGTCCATCAAAATCTATAAAGAATATAGAGTTGCCCTCTACGATATGAGATTTTATCTTAGTTAAATTTATTTTTTCCTTATCAAAATCAGTTAAAAATTCAACAAGGGCTCCAGGAGTGTTTGGTAATTTTGCTAAAATTGATGTTTTATCATTTCCACTTTGGGCATTTTCAAAATCACTTACAATAAAAAATCTAGTTTTATTGTTATCTTTATCCTCAATATTTTCAAACAAAATTGGAAGATTATAGATTTTTGCTCCAACATGAGAACAAATTGCTGCACTATTTGGCTCTTCAAGAGCATATTTTGCAGCTTTTGTTGTGGACTCAACAGGTATATGTTCAACCTCGTCAAGACCAAAATTTTCTAAAAATCTACTACACTGTTCAAAGGCTATATCTTTTGTATAGATTTTTTTAATATCACTTACTTTATCACAAGTACTAGCTAGAGTATGATGTATATTTAAAACAACTTCAGCAATAATTTTTAGATTATAGCTACTTAAACAATTTATTGTATCACTTACAATTCCATTTGATGAGTTTTCAATTGGAATAACTCCAAATTTTGCTTTTTTAGTGCTAACTTCTCTAAATACACCTTTTATAGAACCAATTGAAATATATGAACTCATAGCTCCAAATCTAGCCTCAGCAGCTTGGTGAGTAAAACTTCCCTCAGGTCCTAAATATGCTATATTCTCAGGTAATTCAAGATTTCTTGATATGGCAAAAATCTCTAAAAAAAGTGCTTCAATTGCAGCTCTATTTAAAACACCTTTATTTTGCTTTTCAAGTCTATCAATAAGAGCCTTTTCTCTCTCAGGTCTATAAATAGCTCCGCCACTTTTTGCTTT
>CBFIGT010000009.1:24579-41507 GCA_965662175.1 Arcobacter sp.
CCAACTTCATGGACAACATCCATTCTTTTGCTAATAAGTTTTAATAACTCATCATCAATGGCATCTAATTTATCTCTTAACTCTTGTAATCCAGCTTCACTCATATTTCACCCTTATTTAAAAGTTCTAAAACTTCATTTATATCTTTTAATATAAAATTTGGTTTTTCATCATCTTTCAACGTATTTACTATCTCATTTTCATCTCTTATTTTACCACTTAATACCAAACAACTTTTCATATTAAGTTTTTGTGCACCTAATAAATCTCCAATCATATCATCAGAAATAATAGTAATATCTTCAAAATCCACATCAATCATATTTTTTGCACTCTCAAAAAAACCTAAAGAGGGCTTTCCAATCACCTCATAGTTTTTATTTGTTGCAAATTTTATCATACTCATAATAGCACCAACTCCTGGATATCTTCTATTATCTTTTGAATAAATTGATGTATCATGCATTCCAATTATAGTATTAGTTTTTAAAGCAATTTCTATCATTGTTGCATAATCTTCATTTGTGTACTCTTTTTTAATAGATACAATCAAAGCTTCAGGATTTTCATACTCAAGATAGTATCCTAAATTAACTATTTCATTTAAAAATTCAAGGGAACCAAAGGCAGCAACTTTTTTAACTTTTACTCTTTTTTCTAAAATAAAAAAAGGGTCAATATAGTTTTTTATATGAAAACCTAAACTTTTTAAATAAGTTTTAAAATCATCACTTTTAACTTTTGTATTATTTGTAATCACTACATATGGTATGTTTTTTTTATTTAATAAATCTATAAACTCTATTGCTCCATTTATAGGCTTTTTATTTATATCATCAATTAATGTACCTTGAACATCAATAAAAAAAGCTTTACTCATTTATTTTATGAATTCCTCTTCTAAAGCAATTATATCTTCAAAAGTTTCTCTTCTTCTAATTAATCTATCTTTTCCATTTTCAATAGCAATTTCAGCAACTTTTCCTCTTGTATTGTAATTACTTGACATTGTAAATCCATAAGCTCCTGCGCTATAAATAGCTACTAAATCATTATGTTGTGTTTTTTGTAATTTAATATTTTTAGCAAAAAAATCTCCACTTTCACAAACTGGACCAACTAAATTACAATCGCTAAACTCTTGATTATCGTTTAAAACTTCAACTCTATGATAAGCATTATAAAGTGCAGGTCTGATTAAATCATTCATTGCACCATCCACAATAACAAATCTTTTATTTCCATTTACTTTTTCGTATAAAACTTTAGTTACAAATGTTCCAGCATTTCCCACCATAAATTTTCCTGGTTCACAAACAACTGTAATATCAAGACCAAACATATTTTCCAAAATTGATTGAGCATATTCATTTGTATCAATTAATTTTTCATCTTTATAAACAATACCTAATCCTCCACCAACATCAACAAATGATAATTCAATTTTTATAGCTTTCAAATTTCTTACTAAATCTGTAATAATTTTTACAGACTCTTTAATTGGTTGAAGTTGAGTTAATTGTGAACCAATATGACAATGCATTCCAACTGGGTCTAAATTTTCACTATTTTTACATTGAATATACATTCTTTTTGCTGTATCTATATCAACTCCAAATTTATTTTCATGTAAACCTGTTGAAATATATGGATGTGTTTGTGGGTCAATATTTGGATTTATTCTTATTGAAATTCTTGCTATTTTTCCAAGTTCCTTTGCAATTAATTCAACTCTATTTAACTCAGCATCACTTTCAACATTTATCATTAAAATATCAAGTTCAAGTGCTTGTTTTATCTCTTCATCAATTTTCCCAACACCTGAAAATATAATTTTATATGCTGGAATTCCAACCTTTAAAGCTCTTTTAACTTCGCCAATACTAACACAATCTGCACCTGCTCCAAGATTTGCCAAATGCTTAATAACGCTTAAATTTGAATTTGCTTTAACTGCATATGCAATTAAAGATTTTCTAGCTCTAAAAGCACCTTTTAATTCTTCATATTGTTTTGTAATATAATCAAAATCATATACATAATATGGTGTTTGATACTTATTTGCTAACTCTTTAAAATTTATACTCATTTTTATAATCATCCTATATTTAAAATCTTAATTTAAAATTTCATTAAATTTAAAAATAAAATTTTATTTTATAGTTAAAAGCTTAAGCTTTTAACTATTTTTCTCCATTCCAAGCAATTTTTGGTTTTCCATCTTCAAATTCAACAGCTGGCATACCCATTACATTAAATCCGCTATCCACATAATGAATTTCACCTGTCACTGCACTACTTAAATCAGATAATAAATACATTCCTGAATTTCCAACTTCATCAATAGTCACATTTTTCTTTAATGGTGAATGAGCTTCATTCCATTTAAGCATAAATCTAAAATCACCGATTCCAGCTGCAGCTAAAGTTTTAATAGGTCCTGCACTAATTGCATTAACTCTAATTCCATCTTTTCCTAAATCTTCAGCTAAATATTTTGTAGTCATTTCAAGAGCTGCTTTTGCAATACCCATTAAATTATAATTTGGAATATATTTTACTCCACCATAATAAGTTAAAGTTAAAATAGATGAATTATCTGTTAACAAAGGTTTTAACTCTCTTACAACTTCAATCAATGAATAAACAGAAATATCCATAGCTATATCAAAAGCTTCTTTTGAAATATCATAAAATCTTCCAGATAATCCCTCTTTTGGAGCAAAAGCAATAGAGTGAACGATAAAATCAATTTCCCCTAAATCTTTCTCTAAAGACTCTTTTAAAGCCTTAATCTCTTCAGGTTTTGAAACATCACATGGATATACTAAGTTTTCACTTCCAAACTCAGCTGCTATTGGTTCAACTCTTTTTTTCAATGAATCATTTAAATATGTAAATGCAATTTGTGCACCCTGTGCAGCACATTGTTTTGCGATACCATAAGCGATTGACTTATTATTAGCAACACCTAAAATAACACCTTTTTTACCATTCATTAACATAATTTATACCTCTTTTACATTTTTTAAAATCTGAACAAAATCCTCTTTTTTCCAAGAAGCTGTTCCAATTAGTGCACCATCAACTCCATCTAGTGAGCAAATTTCAGCAACATTTTCAACTTTTACACTTCCACCATATAGTAGTGGTTTTTCAATTTTTGCTTTTATTGCACTATGAACATTTTTTATATCTTCATTTGTTGCTGTAACCCCTGTTCCTATTGCCCAAACAGGTTCATAAGCTAAAATTAAATTCTCATAATTTGTATCAATTCCCACAAATTGTTCATAAACATACTCTAAAGTTGCTTCTAAACCTTGCTCTTTTACCTCTAAAGGCTCACCGATACAATAAACTATTTTATATCCAAGTGCACTATAAAAAGCAAATTTTTTAGCAATCTCTTCTTGTGATTCACCTAAAATATGTCTTCTTTCACTATGACCTATTAAAATAGTTTTAATATTAAACTCATCTAATTGAGAAGTACCTATTTCACCTGTGAATGAGCCACTATTTACATAATAGGCATTTTGAGCACCAATAGTTAAATTAGCGTTTGTTTCATATATATCCAATGAAGTTGCTGTTGGGAAAACTAAAACTTCAATATCACTATTTTCATTTAAGTACTCATTTACAAAAGAGATATACTCTTTTGTACTAGCTCTTGTGTGATTTGTTTTAAAATTAGATGCAATAATCATCTTATTCCTCAATTACTAAAGCTTTTACGCCTGGAAGAATTTTACCCTCAATTAACTCTAATGAAGCTCCACCACCTGTACTTATAAATGTCATCTCATCCTCATCACCTGTGATTCGAACTAAGTCAGCTGTATCTCCACCACCAACAACTGTTGTAGCAAATGATTGTGCAACGGCTGTTGAAAGTTTTGTACTTCCTTTAGCAAATTTATCCATTTCATAAACACCCATTGGTCCATTCCATAAAATAGTATTTGCATCTCTTAAAGCTAAGCTAAATAGTTGAGCTGATGCTGGTCCAATATCAAGTCCCATCCATTTTTCAGGTATCTCTTGAACAGTTACAAGTTTTGCAATAGCTTCAGCATCAAATGCTTCAGCAGCAACCACATCTACAGGTAAATAAAGTTTTACACCTAACTGTTTTGCTTCTTCCATAATTTTTATAGCTTCAGGAATTAAATGCTCTTCAACTAAAGATTTACCAACTTCATGTCCTAAGGCTTTAAGAAAAGTAAAGGCCATTCCTCCACCAATAATTATTTTATCAACTTTTGGTACAAGATTATAAAGTGCTTCTAATTTTCCAGATACTTTACTTCCACCTACAATTGATACAAATGGTCTTTTTGGATTATGAACAATATGGTGGAAAAATTTAATCTCTTTTGCAAGTAAAAATCCAGCTGCTTTATGTTGCATATCAAAATGTTTTGTAATACCCTCAACTGAAGAGTGAGCTCTATGTGAAACTCCAAATGCATCATTAATATAAACTTCAGCCATAGAAGCTAATTTTGCTGCAAACTCTTCATCATTTTTAGTTTCACCTGGGTTATATCTTAAGTTTTCTAAAAGTAAAATCTCTCCTGCTTCTAGGTTTTTAGCTAACTCTAAAGTATCATCTTGAACAACATTTTTAGCCATTTTAATCTCTTGTTTTAAAAGAGTATGTAATCTTTTTGCAACAGGTTTTAATGAATATTTTTCTTCAAAAGGCTCTTTTGGTCTTCCAAAGTGAGAAGCTAAAATAATAGAACAGTCATTATCAATACAATATCTAATAGTATTTAAAGCTGACCTAATTCTTCTATCATCAGTAATATTATTATACTCATCCATTGGTACATTAAAATCACATCTAATAAATACTCTTTTACCCACTATGTTTATGTTTTTGATTTCTTGTAATTTCATTTTTTTTCCTTAGTTTTTAGCTACGTAAACAGCCATATCAATTAATCTAGAAGAGTAACCCCACTCATTGTCATACCATGTCATAACTTTAATCATATCACCGCTTATAACTTGAGTTAAATCAGCAGCTATAATTGTAGAGTTTGTATTTCCTACTAAATCACTTGAAACCATCATCTCTTTATCAACAGCAACAATTCCAGCTAACTCTTTTGCTTTTGCTTCAAATAAAGCATTAACTTCCTCTTTTGTTGTAGCTTTATTAACTACAAAGTTAACATCTACCATTGATACATTTGGAGTTGGTACTCTTACAGATTGACCATGTAATTTTCCATCAAGTTGAGGCATAATAAGTCTCATAGCTTTTGCAGCACCTGTTGATGTAGGAATCATATTAGCAGCACCTGCTCTAGCTCTTCTTTTATCTTTTTTATGTTTTACATCTAAAATATTTTGGTCATTTGTATATGAGTGAATTGTAGTCATTAAACCCTTTTCAATTCCAAAAGCATCATCAATTATTTTAGCAACAGGACCTAAACAGTTTGTTGTACAAGAAGCATTTGATACAATAGCTTGACCTTTGTAAGTTGATTCATTAACTCCCATTACAAAAGTTGGAGTATCATCTTTTGCAGGAGCAGACATAACAACTTTTTTTGCACCATTATCAATGTGAACTTGACAAGAGTCTTGAGTTAAATATGCACCCGTACACTCTAAAACAACCTCTGCACCACAATCTTTTGTAAATGTTAACTCTTTTGCATCTCTTGTTGAATAAAGTTTAGCCTTAACCTTACCCATATAAAGATAAGCATCTTCAACTTTTACATCACCATTAAAAGTTCCATGAACTGTATCAAATTTAGTAATATACTCTAACATTTCAGGTGTTGTAGTATCATTTATAGCAACTAATTCTATATCATCTCTTTGCTCAATAATTCTTGCAACACATCTACCAATTCTTCCAAAACCATTTATAGCAACTTTTAAAGCCATTTTGTCCCTTTGTAAATTTGAAAATTTTAGGTATTTTATCTAAATGTTGCTATAATATAATTTAAGCATAATAAAAAGGATTATATTCAGTGCGAATTGCAATCTATGGTGGTAGTTTTGACCCAGTTCATATTGCCCATGAAACTATAGTTAATGAGGCTCTTAAAAAGTTAGATTTGGACCTTCTTATTTTAGTTCCAACTTATTTAAATCCTGAAAAAATCTCATTTCACTTAGAACCTAGACAAAGACTTTTTTTATTAACAAAGAATTTTTCTGAAAATGAGAAGATTTTAGTAAGTGATTTTGAAATAAAAAAGAATAGAGCTGTTTATACTATTGAGAGTATACATTTTTTCAAAGAGTATTATAAACCTGAAAAAACCTATCTTATTATTGGTGCTGATAATTATGCTAGCTTTAACTCATGGTATAAAAGTGAAGAGATTCTAAATGAGGTTGAGTTAGTTGTTGCAACAAGAAATGGGTTTTTAAATCAAAATTATGATAACATTAGGACTTTAAATGTAGATATAGACATAAGTTCTACAAATTTAAGAGATAATTTAGATTTAAATTATGTTCCAAAAAAAATTCAAGAAGATGTCAAAAACTTTTGGCACTAAAATAAGGGAATACATATTGACTAGAGAAGAGAGTATCGTAAAGGTATTAGAAGATAAAAAAGCTGAAAATGTTCAAGTAATTGATTTAAGAAAAGATGACTATATAGTTGATTTTGTTGTTATTGCTACTACATTAAATGCTAAACATGGATTTGCTTTATTAAATCATTTAAAAGATGAATTAAAGCCAATGGGTGAGCAATTTTTAAGAGTTGATGAAACTGAAGATTGGACAATTGTTGATTTAGGAGATGCTTTTATACATCTTATGAGTGAAACAAGTAGAAAAAAATACTCTTTAGAAGAGTTCTTAAGCGACTTAAAAAAAAGTAACAAAGAGGGTTAATCACCCTCCTCTCATTACTTTTCCATAATTACTTGTAGCATCTTTTGCTCCGCCTGTATAACCTGTTGCTATTGCTATGGCAATAAGTGCAGCAAAAATTATTAATACCCATTTCATTACATTACCTCCTTAGCTTTTATTCCTAATAGTGATAAACCTGTTCTTAATGATAATGAAACAACACTTAAAACTTTTAGGTTTTGATTTTGTTTATCTGTATCAACTATTTTATGTTCATTATAAAATTTATGAACAGAGGCTGCTAAATTATATAAATAATCAGTAATTTTTTGCATATCTCTTTTATCAAAAGCTTCATTTAATACTGTTGGTAAAAGTAAAGCTTCATAAACTAAATTCATACTATCTTCATTTAGTCCATCAAATTTTTCATCCACAACATCTTTTGGAGATAAATTAGCTTTTTTAAATACTTGATTTATTCTAGCGTGTGCATAATTTATATAAAATACAGGATTTGATGAGTCTTGATTTTTTAATGTTTCTAAATCAAACTCTAAGTGAGTATCACTTTTTCTTGTTAAAAATACAAATCTTAAAGAATCAGCACCAATTTCATCAGCTATATCACTCATCAAAATTACATTTCCAGCTCGCTTACTCATTTTATAAGGCTCTCCACCTTTTAGTAGTTGAACCATTTGAGATAAAATTATCTCTAATTTAGAAGAGTCATTTCCTAAAAACTCGATTGCCGCTTTTACTCTAGAAATATATCCATGATGGTCAGCACCCCAAATATTTATATATCTGTCATATTTTCTATCATATTTATCTTTATGATAAATAATATCACCAGCTAAGTATGTAGGAATTCCATTATCTCTTACTACAACTCTATCACTATCATCACCATGTGCTGTTGATTTTAAAAATATTTTTTCATCTTTTTCATATAATGAACCATTATTTTCTAAGACTTTTTTAGTTTCATCCCATGAAAAATATAAAGATTGCTCAGATACAAAGTTTTCAAACTCAATTCCAACATCTTTTAAATCTTTTACAATAATCTCTAAAACTTCATCTTTAGCAAATCTAGCCATCTCTTTATATCTTGCTTCATCATGAAAAATATCGTTACCATGTGTTGCTTGAATTTTTTTAGCGATATCAATTAGATAATCACCTCTATAATATGTCTCTGGATAATCTACATTTTCATTTAATAAAAAATCTCTAGCAGCTAATGAAACAGAAAGTCCTAACATATCCATTTGAGCACCTGCATCATTGACATAATACTCTGTTGTAATATCATAACCTAAATATCTACCAACTCTAGCTAAAGTATCTCCAAATATTGCACCTCTTGCATGACCTATATGTAAAGGACCTGTTGGGTTTGCACTAACATACTCTAATAGGATTTTTTGATTTTTATTTTCACCTTTACCAAATAGTGTTTCATCTTTAAAAATCTCTTTTGTTAGATTCTCTAAGAACTCTTTTGATAATTTAAAGTTTACAAAACCTTTTACCGAAGTTACAGACTCAAATATTGTTGAGTCTGTAAATTTTTGTGCTAACTCTTCAGCTATCATCATAGGATTTTTTCGTAAACTTTTAGCAAGTGAAAAAGCAACAGGTGTTGCGAAGTGTCCTAAAGAGATATCTTTAGGTTTTTCAAGGACAATATTTCCTAAATCTAATACTTTTTCAATATATTCTTTTACCTGATTCTGCAACTTTAGATGTCCTAAGCTTTTTTAGTATCTTCTGCATTTGCAGTAGTTTCAGTAGTTTTTGGCTTCTCTATTTCATCTGCTTTATCAGCTTTTGCAACTTCTTCTTTTTCATCTTCTTTAACAGCATTTTTAAAGTTCTTAATACCAGAACCTAAACCTTTTGCTAATTCAGGAATTTTCTTTCCTCCAAATAGTAAAAGTACTACTAGTGCTATTAAAACCCATTCCATACCACCTGGCATACCCATATTAATCTCCTATTTTTTATTTTCAAATTTAATGATTATTATATCTTCTTAATCCTTAAATAAATTGCATTGCTTATTTAAAAAAGAATGTAAAAATTTTATATCCACTTCCTGCTGCTAGAATTGATCCAAATAAATTTAAAAACATATTAGCAAGTCCTAGAAAAAGTGATGTATTTAATAAAAAATAACTCTCTATTGCAAAAGTTGAATAAGTTGTTAAAGCCCCTAAAAAGCCTGTTGTTAGAAAAACTTTTAGTGTATCAGATACAGTGTAGTGTAAAAAAATAGCGAATAAAACTCCAATTAAAAAACTACCAACAATATTAACCGTTAGAATTCCCCAAGGAAAATTAGATTTAAATGCCAAATTCATATTATGTGTAACATAGACTCTTGTAATAGCACCTAAAAATCCTCCACAACCAACAGCTAGAATTGTTTGCCAAGATAGATTCATTTTTTTTCTTTTGCTATTTCAGTATTTAAAACTTCATTCATCTTCTCTTCTATTTCCTTAAACCAATCAGTAGATTTATCAGCTTGTATAGGCTCTAAATAAATTACTTTTACAACACCTGGTTTTGCCTCTAATTTTTGAGAATCTAAAATTTGTTTACTTTTTAATATTATAAGTGGTTGAACTCTAAGCTTAAGTTTATTAGCGATCATCGCAGCACCTGGTTTAAACTTGAGCATTCTTTTACCATCGCTTCTAGTTCCTTCTGGAAACATTGCAATTGGTCTACCCTGACTTAATCTATCTTTTGCCTCTTTTATAAGTTTAACTAAACCTGTTTTATCTTCTCTGTTTATAGTAATCATATTTGGAGCTTTCATAATATGTCCAAAAAAGAATAGGTCTGTTATCTCTTTTTTCCCGACCCAAGCTAAATGTCTATCATGAATATGTTCAATTACAATAATATCAAGCAAACTTTGATGATTCATTATAACCATATCACATGATTCATCCATTTTCCCAACTTGTTCTAATTTAATACCTAAAAAAAATATTTGAAGTTTCATCCACCCTTTAATTATTGAATGAACTTTATTTTTAAAAATATACATCAAAGCAATAACAATCGCAACTGTTATCGTAAATTGAATTAAAACTATAACACCTCTAATTCTTGACAAGATCATCTTTTTTTACCCAACCTATCATACTTTTATTATCTTGATTAAATATAATTTTTATAAATTCACCTCTTTCAATAGAGACTTCAACCATATAATCTTTATTTGTTTTTTGGAAAATTGTTGATTTTTTTGTTGGTAAAATATAAATATAACTATCTTTTTTCAGTACACTTGTTTGATTTGGCATTACATAAATCAATAAAAATATTAAAGATATTAATCCTAATATTAAAAATATTTTTCTTCTTTTTATAATAAATATTAAAATAAATATAACTACAGCCGTTGCAAATGCTATTTTTTTATATAAAAGTAAATTACTCTTATTTGGATTTAAATCTGTTTGTGTACTAACTAACTCATTTTCAAGTATTATTGGTACTTTTACTGTTATAAATCTTTTTTCAAAACTATTATAATATGAGAAATCGATTTTTTTAGTATGTACGGGTAAAACTAAATAGTAAAGAAGATTTTGCTCAGGATAAGTATCTTCAATTTTTGAAATACCTTGCTCTTTTACTCCTTTGATATAAAAGTCTTCTAAATTTGACTCTATTCCATTCATATCAAAGATTGTAATTAATTCTTCATTATTATACTGTTTTGTTTTATGGGCATTTATTATTAGATTTTTTGCTATTACTGAAGAGAAATTGTCAACATTTGTACCAATTTCACTAAACATAGTTTTTTTAGGTTTTAAATTTTGTGTTTCAATTAATATATCATTTTTAAAAAGTGCTACTTGGAAAGTTGGTAATATAAAGTTTTTATCATATGCCTTAAAATAGAATCTATTTTCAAAGGTTTTATCTTCGTTTTTTATCCACTCAGAGTTTGCGTTTATAACATCCATATTTTTTGAATTTATAAAATTAGTTTCTATTCTATCATAATAATTTGTTGTAATAATTGCTTTAATAACAATCTCAAATCTTTGATTTTTGAAAATCTTTTCGGGGAAATATTTATAGTTTAAATAAAGATTTTGTGGTTTAGTTTTTTTTTCTTCTTTTTTTATTTCATTATCAATTTCAGACATTACTTCTGCCTTTCCAACACTATTAGTGCCAAAAACAGAACTCTCTTTTTTAGTAAAACTATTATCATTCACTATATATTCATTGGAGAAAAGTGAAGATAAAAATAAAAGTAATAATAGTATGTATTTCATTTTTTACCTAAAAAAAAGAGTAGTAAAAACTACTCTTTGTTATTTGAAGAAACCTTTTAGCATATTTACACCATCAGCACATCCTAAAAGCTCTTCCATAGCTCTTTCAGGATGAGGCATTAGTCCGTAAACATTTTTTTCTTTATTACAAATACCTGCAATATTAGAAACAGAACCATTTATATTTTGTAAGTTTCCTTTACTATCACAATATTTTAAAAGTATTTGATTATTCTCTTCTAGCTCTTTTAAACCAGCTTCGTCAATAAAGTAGTTTCCATCATGGTGAGCAACAGGGATATTTACCACATCATCTTTATTTAACTTATTTAAAAACTCATTTTCGTTGTTGATTACTTTTAAATGATTAAACTTAGAGATAAAATGTAAAGAATCATTTCTTTTCATAGCACCAGGTAATAATCCTGCTTCAAGTAAGATTTGAAAACCATTACAAATACCAAGAACTTTTCCACCATTAGCAGCATACTCTTGAACAGAATCCATAATTTTTGCAAATCTAGCAATTGCACCACTTCTTAAATAATCACCATATGAAAATCCACCAGGAATAACAACCAAATCAATATTTTCAGGCAATTTTGTATCTTTATGCCAAATGATTTGAACATTTGCCCCTAATTTTTCAAAAGCATATTGTGTGTCATACTCACAATTAGTCCCAGGAAATTGTAATACTGCTACATTCATAAGACTACTCTACTATTTCTATATCGTAATCTTCAATTACAGTATTTGCAAGTAGTTTCTCACACATTTTAATAACTTCTGCATTTGCTTCATCTTTTGAAATCGCATTTAATTCTAAAATAATTTGTTTACCAATTCTAACATCTTTAACAACTTCTTTAAAACCTAAAGTATCTAAAGCATGGTGTGTTGCTTTACCTTGATCATCTAAAACACCTTGTTTTAATGCTACATTAACGATTGCTTTCATTTATTACCTTCATTTAATTTTTTTGCAATTATATCTAAAACTGCTTTATGTAAACTATTTACTTAATCTATTAAGGATAGTCTCGTATCCACTTAAAATTTTATCTTTGATTTCTTGAGGAACATTAACTTCTAATTTCTCACCAGCTTTTAACTCTTTTGCTTGTTCTTTCCAGTTTTCTGCTTTTCCAAAATCTCTTAAAATTTGTTTATCCATTGAGATATAGTTTCCTGCATCAAAATCCTCTTTTGAGATAAATCTTGAACTTTCAGGAGTTAAAACTTCATCACCTAAAACCCACTCGCCTTTTGAATTAATAAAAATTTCAAACTTTGTATCAACAATTACAATTCCATTATCAAGTGCAAATTGAGTAAAATCTTTAAATAGTTTTTCCATACTTGAAATAATTTCAGGAAATTTTTCTCTAATAACAGCTGAGTTTAGAGGCTCATCTTTTATTCCTTTTGTTGTAGGAGTAAAAATAGGAGTTTCAAATTTATGCCATTGAGCTAAAGTTGAAGATAACTCTAAACCATAAGGGTCTTTAGCATTTTGACAAGCTTCATATAATGAACCAGTTAAATAGTTTCTAAAGATAAATTCAAACTGAACTACATCTCCATCAACTTCAGCTTCTAAAGGCTTACAAAGTTCCATAAATTGACATCTTGGTGCAATTTCTAAAGAAGGGTCAATAGCCTCATCTAAAATTGCAGTTCTAATACCTGATTCTTTTGCAAAATTTGCTCCATTATTTGAAATAGTAGTTTGAGAGACACCTTTTCCTTCAATTAGTAAATTTAATGGAATATCAAAAACTGAACATCTATCACTTCTTACTAATAATACTTTAGGCTCATTACCCGGACAAGTATAAAGGTCTGCATTTTTACCTATATAAAATAAATTGTATCCTAACTCTTCTAACTCTAAAATTCCTTTTTGAGTTGTAGTTTTCTTTGATTCTGGCCAAAGACCAAGTGCTACAATATCACTTATATTCATCTATAATCTTCCTTCTATTTATTTAAAATTATTAAACTTTTTAAAATATCAACACCAGTTTTTAGTTGATTATCTTCAAGTAACTGTTCATTTGTAATGGTTTTTTCATCATTTGTAGATTTTTCTACTTTTTTTAATTTTTTACCATCTACTTTTTCTAACTCACCCTCTAAATGTTTTTTCAAATCTTTCTCTTTAATTGAAAAATCAGCATCTGGAGCTTTTACAGCAGATCCTGGATATGCAATAATATCAGGAGTAATTCCAGTAGCTTGGATAGTTCTTCCACTTGGTAAATAGTATTTTGCAATTGTTAATTTAATTCCTTCACTTTTATCAGCAGTGATTGGAAGTACAACTTGAACAGAACCTTTTCCAAAAGTTTTTTGTCCCACAACTACTGCTCTTTTATGATCTTGTAAAGCACCACTTACAATTTCAGAGGCTGAGGCACTTCCACCATTTACAAGTACAACCAAAGGAACTCTTGAAATCGTTTTTGAATATGAAGCATTAAATAGCTCTTCATCTTGTGCTTCTCTACCTTTTTGAGATACTATAACACCTTTATCAACAAAAAGGTCAGTAACTCCAATTGCTTGTGTTAAAAGACCACCTGGATTATTTCTTAAGTCTAAAATAATACCTTTTGTGCTTTTATTCTCTTTTATTGCATCAACTAATCCATCAGTAACTTTTTTATCAAAACTTGTAACTCTTAGATATAAAATATCTTTACCAATTGTTTTAGAATAAACTGATTGAATTTTTATAATATCTCTAACAATATCTATCACTAAAGGTTTGTTTTCAGATTTTCTAACAACTGTTAATGAAATGGTAGTTTTTGGTTTACCTCTCATTAATCCAACTGCTTCATCTAAAGTCATATTTAAAGTCGATTTTTCATCAATTTTTAAAATAATATCTTCTGACTCTACACCAGCATCATAAGCAGGTGTTCCATCAATTGGAGAAATTACAGTTAAAGCACCATCTCTCATACCTACTGTTATTCCTAGACCTCCAAACTCACCATCAGTTTGTATTTGCATCTCTTTAAAATATTTTTTATCCATATAAGTTGAATGAGCATCTAACTCTTGCATTAAACCTTTTAACGCTTTATTTACAATCTCTTGTAATTTTATTTCATCAACATAATACTTTTCAACAGTACCAATTACATTAGTAAGTTTAGATAAAGAATCAAACCTACTTTGGGTTTGCGTCTCTTGATTATCCTCTTTTGCAATGGCAAAATTAATAGAGACTAAAAAAACAATAATTGATAATAATAATTTATTCATTTTGTACCTTAATTCTTTTTAAATAAGGTAGTATTATATTCAATTTTTCATAAAAGTAAGATTTTATGAAAAATTTTGTACACTTATAGCTAATTTTTTATAAGGTTAATCAATGAGCATAAAAGAGAATATGGGCTTCGTAAAAGAAGAACTTAGCAGTGAAGAGAAGTTTTTAGAAAGTTTCGTAAGAGTAGAGAGATTTTTCAAGAAGTATAAGTTTTTAATTATCGGTTTTGTGGTTCTTGTAGTTGGTGCATTTATAGCTTATAAAACTACCTCTTATTTAAAAGAAGAGAATAAAATAAAAGCTAATATTTTATTTGAAAAAGTATTAAACAATCCAAAAGATATAAATTCACTTAATAGTTTAAAAGATTTAAATACAAAACTTTATGAAATTGCTATTTATAAACAATCTAAACTTGATGGGAAAAGTGTTGATATACAATTTACTCCATTTATTAAAGAGTTAGCAGCTTATGAAAAAGCTTTAAAAGAGCAAAATTTAGTAAAACTTAATGAGTCATCAATGCAAAAAGACTTTTTACTTAAAGAGTTTGCAATTTTTAATAGAGCTTTGATTTTAACAAAAGATGGAAAATATGAAGAAGCAAGAGATACTTTAAAACTTATTCCTCAAACATCACAAGTTAAAGATTTAGTATCTATATTAAATCACTATTTATTAACAAAATAAGGAAAAAAATGAAATATTTATTAACTCTAATTTCAACTCTGTTTATATTTACAGCTTGTTCTCAAAAGCAATATTTTGAACCTGAGGATACTTACTCTTTCAAGAAGTCTTCTAAATCATTAGATTCATCTATTTCATCTTTTTCAAGAGATGGTGCCACACTTGAAAATGGTCAATTTATTACAGCACAAGGTATTTCTACAGCAAAAATACCTGAATCTTATCAAATATTAAATGTTAGTGAAAATAGAACTATTGCAACAAATAATATAGATAAAGTTTTAGTAGATGGTAAAGAGATTCTTACAAATACAGCTGTTGTTTCAGCAACAATAAAAGATGATATCTTAGCAATTGTAAATAGTGATAACTCTATTATGGCTTATGATTTAAGAGATGGTAAAACTATATTCAAAGAGTATTTATCTAAATCACTTGTAAATGATAATAGAATTGCTAGTCCTTATTTTATGTCAAATATTATTCTTTTTCCTACACTAGATGGAAAAGTTGTTGTTGTATCTTCGCAAAACTATAAAGTTGTTAGAAATATTATAGTTGATGCTGATAATAGATTTAATAATATTATTTTCCTAAATGTAGTAAATAATACACTAATTGCTGCAAGTCCAAATAAAATCATCTCTGTTGGTGATGGTGTTTTAAATATAAAAGAGTATGACTTAAGAGATATAATATCTCATGGTACAGATATTTATTTAGCTACAATTGATGGACAAATTGTAAAAACTGATATTTCATTAAATGTAATGGATAGAAAAAAATATAAATTTGCAAAAATCTATGCCTTGGCTTATGGTGATTCATTATATGCTTTAGAGTCTCAAGGGTTTATGATAAATATTTCTGAAGATTTTAAATCTGATAAAATTTATGACTTTTCTTTTGATGAAGAGGATAAAGTTATAGTATTTGGTGATACACTATACTACAACAATGAATATGTTAAATTAAAGTAGTTTTTACTACTTTAATTTAACTCTTTGAATCTATTTATATACTCAAAAATTTCATCTAAAATTGTTTCTATTTGTTCAGAAACAGTTAATATTTTAATATCATCTCTTTTTTTCATGCTTAAGCCATATATATTTAATAAACTATCAAGCTCTTGAGTTTTACTTTTAAATCTACTCCATAAATCACTTTTTGAACTTAATTCTAAATCATACTTAATAATAAATGCTTCTATATTATTTCTATTTTCTATTTGCATATTTATCTCTTCTTGATTGCTATTTACCTGATTTAATATAGCCTGTTTATAACGAGTAAACTCTATTTTAATACTATTAAGCTCTTGAGTAAAAGGAAAATTAGATATTCTATTCTCTAGTGTTTTATCATACTCATTTAGTGAAACAGCCCCTATCATATCCATAGCAACACTATTTGTTTTTATTGCTACATCTTTTGTTTTAGATGCCATAGTAGCGTTTGTTTGAGTAATTTCATCCAAATGGTTCATTGTTTCATTTATTTGTGTAAGATTTTGCATTTGCAACTCGTTTGATTTTTCAACATCATCAATTAATAGGGTATTTTCCTCTATCATCTTAGCCAAAAGATTAAAGCTATTCATCATCTCTTTAGAATAGTTTTTACCTTCATCTGATTTTATATTTGCAATCTCTACTAATTTTTTTATCTCTTTTGCCGCTTCAGCTGATCTTGTAGCTAAACTTCTAACCTCTGAGGCAACTACAGCAAAACCTTTACCTGCTTCACCTGCTGTTGCAGCTTCAACGGCAGCATTTAAA
>CBFIGT010000010.1:0-38803 GCA_965662175.1 Arcobacter sp.
AAGTTGAACTTTTTGAAGCAGCAGCTTCTATGAATTTACCAATTTTAATTAAAGGGCCAACAGGTTGTGGAAAAACTAGATTTATTGAACATATGGGTGAAAAACTAAAAAGAGATGTATACACCATTGTTTGCCACGATGATTTAAGTGCAGCTGACTTAGTAGGACGTCATTTAATAGATGAAAATGGAACATATTGGCAAGATGGACCACTTACAAAAGCTGTTAGAAATGGTGGTATTTGTTATTTAGATGAAGTAATTGAAGCAAGAAAAGATACAACTGTTGTACTTCATTCCCTTGCTGATTATAGAAGAGTTTTACCAATTGATAGAACAGGTGAAGTTATTACTGCACATCCTGATTTTATGCTAGTAGTTTCATATAATCCTGGATACCAAAATGTTTTAAAGGGTATGAAACCTAGTACAAAACAGAGGTTTATCTCTTTATCTTTTTCTTATCCAGAAGCTAATATTGAAAAAGAGATTATTATTAAAGAGAGTGAAGTTGATGAAGATATTGCTATAAAACTTGTACAAATCGCAAATGAAATAAGACAATTAACTGATACAGATATTCAAGAAGCAGTTTCAACTAGACTTTTAGTTTATGCTGCAAAACTTATAAAAAAAGGTTTTAATCCATATAATGCTTGTATTCACTCTATTGTTGAATCTTTAAGTGATGAAGATGATGTTTTAGAAGTATTAGAGAAATTAATAGGTTTACATTTTTCAAAAAAATAAAAAGAGAATCTCTTCTCTTTTTATTTTAATATTATAAGTCTTGTTCTATAACTTTTTTAAATTTATTAAAGTAAACATCTTTTGCATTTTCTAAAGAAATAGTCACATCATTGATAGAGATTTTATCTCCACCAACTGTTCCTAGTTTTGTACAAGAGATACCTTTTTCATTTGCTAACTTAGTAAATGCTTCAACATTTGCAGGTTCTAATTCAACAATTGCTCTACTTAATGATTCACAAAAAATATCTTTTTTATCATTTAAAGCAATATTTGCATCAACACCTTTGTTTCCAACTGTTGCCATTTTTGCTAGTGAAATAGCTAATCCACCAACATTGATATCTTTTGCAGATTTTAAAAGTGAAGCTTGATTTGCTTCAATAACTGTATTCCATAAAGCTAACTCTTTTTTATAATTAACCTCAGGGTGAACACCAGCTACTTTACCATACATTTTTTTCATATATAAAGAAGCACCAAACTCACCTTTTGTATCACCTAATACAAGTAGAATATTTCCATCTTTTTGTAAGCTTGATGGTAAAACTTTATTTGCATCTTCATTTACACCAACCATAGCAATTGAAGGAGTTGGGAAAACACCAACACCATTTGTTTCATTATATAAAGATACATTTCCACCAATTACAGGAGTTACAAGCTCTTTACAAGCTGTTTTAATTCCCTCACAAGCTTTTGCAAATTGCCACATAACTTCAGGGTTTTGTGGGTTTCCAAAGTTAAGACAATCTGTAATTGCTTTTGGAACAGCTCCACTCATAGCTACATTTCTTCCTGATTCCATAACAGCAGCAGCAGCTCCAAGTTCAGGATTAATATAACAAAGTCTTGTATTACAATCAGCACTCATAGCTAAAGCTTTTCCTGTCTCTTTGATTCTAATAGAAGAACCATCAAGGCTTCCAGGACCTTTGATTGTATTTGTTTGTACCATTGAATCATATTGATTATAAACCCAAGATTTATCAACAACTTCCATATCACTAAACATTGAGTCAAAAGCTTCTTGATTACAAATATCTTTATCTAAAGTGATATTTGCAATATCTTTTAAATATTCAGGCTCTTTTACAGGTCTATCAAGAACTGGTGCCTCTTCAGATACAGGTTGAACAGGAACTTCAGCACACTTTTCTCCATGCCAAAATAACTCCATATTTCCAGTTGCAGTTACTTCACCAATAACAGCAACATCTAATTCCCATTTTTCAAAGATATCAATAATTTGTTGTTCACAACCTTTTTTAGCACAAATAAGCATTCTCTCTTGAGATTCTGAAAGCATGAAATCATAAGGAGTCATTCCCTCTTCACGTGCAGGAACTTTATCAAGATGCATAATCATACCAGATCCACTTCTTCCAGCCATCTCAAATGAAGATGAAGTAAGACCAGCAGCACCCATATCTTGAATACCAATAATTAAATCAGTTTTAAATAGTTCTAAACAAGCCTCTAATAAAAGTTTTTCAGTAAATGGATCTCCAACTTGAACAGTTGGTCTTTTTGATTCACTATCTTCTGTAAATGAAGCAGATGACATAACAGCACCACCAAGTCCATCACGTCCTGTTTTAGAACCAACATACATTACAGGATTTCCTAATCCCTCAGCTTTACCATAAAAAATCTCATCAGCTTTTGCTAAACCTAATGTAAATGCATTAACAAGGTTATTTCCAGCATAACACTCTTCAAAAGTTGTTTCACCACCAATTGTTGGAACTCCCATACAGTTACCATATCCACCAATACCAGCAACAACACCTCTTAATAAAAATCTGTGTTTTTGAGCAGTTTCACTATTACCTTCAATTCCAGCGAATCTAATAGAGTTCATATTTGCAATTGGACGTGCACCCATTGTAAATACATCTCTTAAAATTCCACCAACACCAGTTGCAGCACCTTGATATGGTTCAATAAATGAAGGGTGATTGTGTGATTCCATTTTAAATACAGCAGCGTATCCATCACCAATATCTATAACACCAGCGTTTTCTCCTGGACCTTGGATAACCCAAGGAGCAGATGTAGGGAAACCGCTTAAATATTTTTTACTAGATTTGTATGAACAGTGCTCACTCCACATAGCAGAAAAGATACCAATCTCTACGTGATTTGGTTCTCTTTTTAAAATAGCTCTTATATTTTCTAACTCTTCAAGTGTTAAAGAGTGGGCAAGAGCCATCTCTTCAGTTGTCATCTCTTTTTGCATTACTAACCTTAAGTTGTTTTATTAATGCGTGATTATATCCAAAGTAGATTTAATAATAGTTTTAACCCTCAGAAAGTATTGTGATTTTATTATCTTTTAATTCAAGATAAAGCTCTTTTACACCCTCATAAAAATAAGATTTTGTTCTATAATACTGATCCATAACAACCTTAAACATCTTTTTATTTTCAGTATTTGGATAAGGCATAATATTCATATTTGAAAATTTAATTGTTTTTTTCTCATTTCTAGAGAAAATATATCTTTTATGTCTTTTAAAAGCTTTAAAATCTTGTCCATTTGCTCTTTTAAAATCTTCATTATAGTAAGATAAATACTCCTCAGTATCTGACCTTTTCCAAGAATCAGTCCATGAATAAATAAAAGCTAATACTTGAGCAATTTCATCTTTTGTAGTTTGTTCAACACTTTTTTCAGATATTAATAATACAGATTCATCATAATTAATACTATTATCAAGAGATACAAGATTTTCATTTTCTAAGGCAATACACCCTTTTGTAAAATCTTCTCTTGTCTCATCCAAAGGCATACCATGAATCCATATACCATGACCATTTTTATTCAAAGATTTATCATATGTATTTGGATAATTTGTCACTAAAGCCAAGGGACCATAATATTGATCAAGTTTTGTAAGTTTTCTTGTTAATTTATAGGCACCAACTGGTGTCTTTTTATCACCCTCAAACTGTTTATCTCCAGCTTTTTCTCCTGTTATCATACTTTGAGTTAAAACTTTTAGAAATTTTTTATCCTCTTTTTTAAATAACTCTAATTTTTTTGATAGTTTATCAGCAACAATTACATATTTTTTTGATTCATAGTAACCATAACTAACATCAATATTTTTTATATATGAGTTCCAATACTCTTTTGTCTTCAACTGTCTTTCAAGCTCTTTTTTTACCTCATCAATTCCCATAGTACGATAGAGTGTTACTAAATCAGCAGATAAGTAATTTGTGAATAAAAGTAAAAAAATTAATAATATTTTTTTCAATAATTTCTCCAGAAAATTTTATTTAAGTTTTCAATTGTATAATATTACACTTAATTTTTAAATAAAAAGAGAAAATAATTGAAACAGCTTATAATTTTACTACTAATTGTTACATCGTTATTTAGTTTAGAAGTTCAAAAATTGTCATGGCCAAAAGGTGACACTTTTTTAACATTTTTAGAACAGAATGGAATTCCAAATAAACTATATTTTGATTTGGAAAAAGAGGATAAAGAGTTATGTTCTGAAATTAGAACAGGTTCTAGGTTTTATGTTACAAGGGATGAGAATAATAATTTAATTCAAGCACTTATTGAAATCTCTGAAGAGATGCAACTTCAGCTATATAAAGAGGATAATGAATACAAATTTGATATTGTTCCTATTAATTTTCAAGAAAAAGAGGAGCTTGTATCAATTCCTGTTCAATTTTCTCCCTATCAAGATATTGTAAATAGCACATCAAATAAAGAGCTTGCAAATGAGTTTATTAGAGCTTACAGTGGTAGTGTAAACTTTAGATATATGCAAAAAGGTGACCACATAATAATTAAGTTTAAACAAAAAGTTAGATTAGGTCAATACCATGGAACTCCACAAATTATTTCAGCAATGGTTGAAGTTAGAAGAAAACCTTTTTTCATCTTTAAAAATGAAGATGATGGAAGATATTACAATGACAAAGCAAAAAGTTTAACAAGTTATTTTTTCAAAACACCATTATCATATACAAGAATTTCAAGTAGATTTACAAAAAAAAGATGGCATCCTGTTTTAAAAAGATATAGAGCTCATCTTGGAATTGATTATGCAGCACCAATAGGTAGACATATTTATGCAGCAGCTGATGGAAGAATTACTTTTAGAGGTGTAAAAGGTGGATATGGAAATGTTATTGAAATATCTCACAAAAATGGATACAAAACTGTTTATGCTCACCAAAGTAGATTTAGAGGTGGATTAAAACGAGGTAGTAAAGTTAAAAAGGGTCAATTAATTGGTTATGTAGGAACAAGTGGTGTTAGTACAGGACCTCATTTACATTTTGGTTTATATAAAAATGGAAGAGCAATAGATCCAAGTAAGGTAATTAGAGTTACTAAAACTAAACTAAATGGTAATGCTAAAAAAAGATTTTTAGAAAATGTAAAAGTTTTGGAAAAAGAGTTACTTAACAATAAAAATGTAGAACCTGATAAAATGACTAACTTAAAAGAGCTACCATCAAAAAGTGATTTAAAAGTATAAACTATAGGGATAAATATGTCTGATTTGAATATAATTAAAGACCCAAAGAAACTCTTACTAAAATTAGACACCCTACATCCAAGTGATATTGCATACTCCTTAAAAAAAATCGAAAAAAATAGTCAAGATGATTTTGTTTATGTTTTAAAAAATATTCCTGAAGATATTTTAGGTGATGTTATTCTTGAACTTCCTGAAAAACTAAGAGATTATGCTTATAGTGAATTATCAATTGAAAAACTTACAGATGCTGTTGATGAGCTTGAATCAGATGACCAAACGGATATTCTTCAAGAGATTGAAGAGATGGACCAAAATAAAGCAAAAGAGATTTATGATGGTTTGGAAGAGGATGACCAAAAAGAGATTGACTGGCTAAAAAGATATGAAGAGGAGGAAGCTGGTGCTTATATGCAAACAGAGCTTTTCTCAGCTAATATCAATGAAACACTTAGTTATTCTATAGAGAGATTAAGAGTTGCAAAAGAAGAGGATGAGTTAGAGAATATTCATCAAGTTTATATAGTTGATGATAATAAAACATTAATAGCTTCAATACTACTTGAAGATTTAATCATATTTGATTATAAAAAAACCTACAAACAAGTAATTCAAGAGCATGAACCAAATAAGTTTAAACCTTTTAAAGTAAATGATGATGAAAATATAAATGATGTGGCTAAGCAGTTTGAAAAATATGATTTAAGTGTTGTTGCTGTTGTTGGCTATCAAAATATGCTTATGGGAAGAATTACATCTGATGATATTTTAGATGTAATAGAAGAGAGTGCAACAGAGCAGATGTATCAATTAGCAGGTGTTGATGATGATTTTGAACATGATGATTTATTTACAACTGCAAAAAAAAGAGCCATGTGGCTTTTTATAAATCTTGGAACAGCAATCTTAGCTTCCATTGTAATTGGATTTTTTGATGAAACAATTCAAGCTTATGTTGCCTTAGCAATTCTTATGCCAATAGTTGCTTCTATGGGTGGAAATGCTGGAACACAAACACTAGCTGTTATGGTTAGACAAATGGCTTTGGGAGAGATTGATTTTGAAAACTCAAAAGATGCCATAAAAAAAGAGGTTTTTATCTCCATATTTAATGGAATAATATTTGCGACCGTAGTTGGATTTATAGCTTATTTTTGGTTTAATACAGTTCTATTAGGAGTTGTAATAGCACTTTCTATGATAATAAATCTTTTTAGTGCTGGTTTCTTTGGAGCTTCAATTCCCCTAATCCTTAAAAAATATAATATCGACCCTGCTATTGGAAGTACAGTTTTACTTACAACAGTAACTGATATTGTTGGTTTTTTTAGTTTTTTAATGTTAGCTAAATTAATTTTACTTTAGTTTCCAAACTTTTATAATATATTAAAAAAAGGTATTTAATGAAATGTTTTTCATCAGCTTTTTTGATTTCTATTAGCTACTTTATAATTACTCAAGATAATCAACTCTTAAGATAAATAGAGACTCTAAAAGGCTGGTTTTATATTTTTTAATCTTCAAAATACTAAAAAATAACAAAACTTCAAATAAGTTTATTTTTGTTATACTTTAATATGTTATATATTTAGGTTAAAAATGACAAATACTAATTTATTACTTGATAGTTATCACACAATAAAAAGTGAATTTTTTAATAACTCACCATTAGTTGCATTTATATGGAAAAATGATAAAAACTGGAGTATTGAAGAGGTATCTAAAAATATTATAAATTTATTAGGATTTAACAAAAATGAGTTTATATCTGGAAAGCATGATTATATAAATCTTATACATCCTGATGATATAAAAAGAGTATCAAAAGAGGTTTTAGATAATTCTAAAGCAAAAAAGAAAACTTTTTCCCATAAACCTTATAGGGTAAAAACATCAAAAAACAACTACATATGGGTAAAAGACACTACCTCAATTATTTATAAAGATGATGAAATAACAAATTATGTTGGATATATTAGTGATTGTACAAGCGAAGTTGAAGCACTAAAGAATTTAGAAATTCAATATAAAAATAGAGAAAAAACTACACAAATGTGGATAGATGCTGTTGAGAAAAATGGAGATGGCTTATGGGAATGGGATATACAAACAAATGAAGTATATTTTTCACCCCAATGGAAAAAAATGCTTGGATTTGAAGAGAATGAAATATCAAGTAATTTATCTGAATGGAAAAAAAGAGTACATCCAGATGACTTAGAAAAAGTAATTAGTGATATTGAAAATTATATAAGTGGTAAAACTCTATATTATAGTAGTGAACATAGGGTTTTATGTAAAGATGGTAGCTATAAATGGATATTAGATAAAGGTTCAATAACTACATGTACAATTGATGGTAAAGCTAAAACTATGGTAGGTATTCATAGTGATATTACTACAAAAAAACAGTTAATAATTGAAAAAATAAACTATCAAAAAAGATTTGAAGATATGTTTCAAAATCACGATATTATTATGTTTTTAGTAGACCCTAATAATGGTAAAATTATTGATGCAAATAAACAAGCTGTTAAATTTTATGGTTATAGCTATGATGAGTTAGTAAATATGACAGTTATGGATATTAACCAACTTTCATTAAGCAAAATAAAAGAGATACTAAAACTTGTAAAATCAAAAAAACTTAATAATTTTGAATTCCATCACAAACTAAAAAATGGTGAAATAAGAGTAGTTAATGTAAATTCATCACCAATTGAAATCTATAATGACACAATTTTATTTTCCATTGTCAAAGATATTACAAAAGAGAAAAGAATAGAAGAGCTTTATCAAAAAACTATAGCTTATAATAGAACTCTTATTGATAATCTTCCCATACTAATTTGGTTAAAAGATGAAAACGGTAATTTTCTAGCTGTTAATCAAGCTTTTTCAAATGCAACAACAATTAATAATCCTGAATTAATAGTTGGAAAAAATGATTTTGATGTATGGCCAAAAGAGCTAGCTGAATCTTATGTAAAAGATGACAAAGAGGTATTAAAAAGTGCTAAAAGCAAACTTGTAGAAGAAAAAATATTAGATGGCAATGAGATAAAATGGTTTGAAACTTTTAAATCTCCAGTTTTTAGTTCTAATAAAAAGTTACTAGGTACTATTGGATATGCTATAGATATTACAGATAAACTAAAAACTCAAGAACTATTAAAAAAACAAAACTCTCAATTAGAATTAGAAAAAATGAAACTCTCATCAATAATACATGCAATACCTGACCTTTTATGGATAAAAGATAAACAAGGTAAATATTTACTTTGTAATGATAGATTTGAAGAGTTATATGGGGAGAAAAAAGAGCAAATAATTGGAAAAACAGATTATGATTTTATTGATAAAAACTTAGCTAACTTCTTTAAAATGCAAGATACAAAAGCAAGTCAAAGTGATAAACCTATCTCTAATTATGAGACTCTTCCATTTAAATCAGATGGTCACATAGAGCAAGTGCACATAACTAAAACAAAAGTACTAACAAATGATGGAGAACTTTATGGTATTTTAGGTCTTGCAAGAGATATTAGTGAACTAAAAGAGTATGAAGCAAAACTAAAAAAACAAAAAAATGAATTTGAAACTATTTTTAATTATGCCCATGATGGTATAGCAATTATTGATTTAGAATCAAAGTTTTTAAACTGTAATGATGCATTTTTAAAACTAACTAGATATTCAAAAGAAGAGCTTTTAACAAAAACATGTAAAGAGTTAACAAAAAAAGAGGATAGAGAAAAAAACGAAGAAGCCTTAAAAACAGCAATAGAGCATGGTTTTATAGATAATGTAGAAAAACGATGTATTATTAAAGATGGCTCAATAGTATTTGTTAATATGAGTATGTCTTTATTACCTGATAAAAAAAGAGTTCTTATTATCTTAAAAGATACAAGTGAAATCAAAATATTGGAAGAGCAATCAAAACTAGCATCTATGGGTGAAATGATAGATAATATAGCACACCAATGGAGACAACCTTTAAGTATAATATCAACAATTTCAACAAGTATTTTACTGCATAAAGAGATGGGAATATTAAAAGAAGAGTTTCTAGAAAAAGATATGAATACTATAAATGAAAATGCCCAATATCTTTCAAAAACAATTGACGATTTTAGAAACTTTATAAAAAATGATTCTCAAATGTTAGAAATAAGTATCAAAGAGGCCTTAAACTACTCTTTTCATCTAACCCAAGCTAGTATTGGAAATAATTTTATTAAAGTAGTATCTAATGTTGAAGATGACTTAAGTATTGATGCAAATAAAAATGAACTTGTTCAATCATTTGTGAATATCATTAATAATGCAAAAGATATATTAAAAGAGAAATGTAAAAAAGAGAATCGTTTTATATTTGTATCAAGCAAAAAAATCAAAAAAGATAAGCTAGAAATCACAATAAGTGATAGTGGAGGTGGTATATCAAGTGATATTATTGATAGAATTTTTGAGCCATATTTTACAAGTAAACACCAAAGTATAGGTACAGGTATTGGATTATCTATGGTAAATAAAATTTTAAGAGATAAGTATAAAGCAAAAATTAGTGTATATAATAAAGAAAATACATATAATGGAAAATCATACTATGGAGCATGTTTTCAAATTATATTCCCTAAAAAAGTATAAACATATTTCCTTGCTAAGTAATATTAAAAACTAATATTTTTAATATTACTAATTTTATTTTGAAACTTATTTATGCAAAGATTGAGCTACAATAGATAAAAACTCATCTTTAGTTTTTTTCTCTTTTTTAAATAAACCTCTTAATGCTGATGTTACAGTTGTAGAGCAAATTTTTTCAACTCCTCTCATCTCCATGCACATATGTCTTGCATCAATAATTACAGCAACACCTTTTGGTTTTAAATGCTCATTTAAAGCATCACAAATTTGCTCTGTCATTTGCTCTTGTATTTGTAATCTTCTAGCAAATACATCTACAACTCTTGGTATTTTAGAAAGTCCTACAACTTTTCCATTTGGTATATAAGCCACATGAGCTTTCCCTATAATAGGTAACATATGATGTTCACATTGAGAGTAAAACTCTATATCTTTTACTACAACCATTTCATCATTTGTTGAACTAAAAAGAGCTTTTTCAATTATCTCTTTTGGGTCTTTTGTATAACCACTACACATAAACTCATAAGCTTTTCTAACTCTTGAGGGTGTATCTTGAAGCCCTTCTCTATTTATATCCTCTCCAACATGTTTTAAAATATCTTTCACAGCATTTTCAAAAATTTCATTATTTTTCATTTACTATTACCCTTTAGTTCAACATCCCACTCATATTCCAAATAGGAGTAAAAACAGCTAACATTATCCATAAAATTAGTGATGAAATTGCAATAAAAAAAATAGGTTCTATAAAAGAAGATAAATTTTTAATACTATTTTGAAAATTATCTTTATAAATACTCTCTATTTTTTCTATACTTATTTGTAAAGAGTTACTCTTCTCTCCACTATTAAGTAAACTAATTATCAAATCATCGAAAATCTCTGTTTGCTCAAAAGCAAATGGAATTGACTTACCATTTTTTAGATGTTCATTTATTTTTTGTATTTTATCTAAAATGTATTGGTTTTTTATTAAAATAGTTGAATTATCTATTGCCACATGAAATTCATACTTAGATTTTAACAAAATATTCAAAGCCAAGAAAAAATTATATAGCTCATAATTTTGTATCATTTTTGATACTACAGGAAAATAAAAAGCCATAAATTTATCTTTATAGTATGAAGCTTGAGGAAAAGTTTTTATTAAAATCTTTAAGAGTAAAAAAAGAGCAAATATTGCTATAACTATAAAAAAAGAGTAGTTTAATAAAAAATCTTTAGTTCCCAATAAAATAATTGTTGAAAGTGGCAAATCCATCTCATATTGACTAAATATGGTTTCAAACTTTGGTACAACAAAATTAAAAATTAGTAATAAGGCTATAAAAAAACTTGCTAATACTATTATTGGATATCTAATTGCTGAAAAAAGTTTTTGTTTATTCTCTTTTTTTATTTTTAATAGCAATAAAAGTGATGAGAAAAGAAGTTTACTACTTCCCCTATTTTCTAATATTTTAAAAAAAGGAATAATAATTGGGTCTAAATATTTTTCATGGTAAATCAAAGCACTATATATTGGTTTTCCATTTAATAGGGCGTTTTCCATTGATTCTAATATAGCTTTTAAAAGAGGTTTATTAGTACTCTTTTTTAATATAATTATTGCTTCACTAAGCAAAATATCTGAGTTTAAGATTATGTTTAACTGTATAAATAAATTATAAATTTCATCTTTACTAACTGTTTCAAAAAACTGAATATTTTTTAGATTTATTGAGTTATAATCTTTTATTTTAATTATATTTTTTGGAAATAATGAGCTATCATTACTATTTAATACTACAGTTTTAGTCTTATTATTCTCTTGATAATATATTTTTATTTTTTTCAATATATTACTTTATAAACTTCATCTATAGTTGTTAAGCCTAAGTTTACCTTATCTTTTGCATCCTCTAAAATTGTTTTAAAACCCCTCTCTTTTGCACTTATTAATATCTCTTTATTTGAAACTTTTTTATTAATTAATGTGGAGATTTTTTCATCAATCTCTAAAATTTCAAAAATAGAGATTCTGCCATTAAACTTGGTAAAATTACACTTTATGCAACCATCACTGCACTCTTCACAAAGCTTTAAAACTAATCTTTGGGCAATAATAGCTCTTAAAGTAGAAGCTATTAAATATGGTTTTGCATCTAAATCAAAGAGTCGATTAAGCGTTGAAATAGAATCATTTGTATGTAAGGTACTAAAAACCAAATGCCCTGTTAAGGAGGCTTGAATAGCAATAGATAAGGACTCCTTATCCCTAATTTCACCAATCATAATAATATCAGGGTCTTGCCTTAAGACATTTTTTAAAACATCATTAAACTTTAAGCCAATCTCATTATTAATACTAACTTGTTGTATACCTTTTATTTGATACTCAACTGGGTCTTCAATTGTTATTATTTTTTTAGTGTTATCATTTAATTCATTTAAAATAGAGTATAAAGTTGTAGTTTTTCCACTTCCTGTAGGTCCTGTTACCAAAATCAAACCGTTTGATTTTTTTATAGATTTTTCTATTTTTTTTAAATTTAAACTTTCAAAACCTAGGGATTTTAAATCTTTATTTGTATTTGTATTGTCTAAAACTCTTATTACAATTGATTCCCCATAAATTGTAGGCATTGTTGAGACTCTAAAATCAATCTTTTTATTTTTAATTGTTTTCTCAAATCTTCCATTTTGTGGCTCTCTTTTTTGTGTAATATCCAAATTTGATATAAGTTTTATAATTGAACTAATAATAGGATAGAATCTCTTATCATAATTAAAAAAAGTTTTTAATACCCCATCTCTTCTAAATCTTATTTTTAAACTACTCTCTTCACTCTCAATATGTATATCACTACACTTTTTATTAACAGCAAAAAATAGTAATATCTCCAAATACCCTTGCATATGAGACTCTTCATCCTCATCCATACAAGTAGTAGCTATTTTATAAAGTTTTAATTTTATTTCAAAATCACTAATACAAAATAGTATGTCATTTTTACTTGCATTTATCTCTTTTATTACTTGGTTTTGAAAAAAATCTTCATCTATTTTGCTATTATCACTAATTGCTATTTTTGTAAAATAGTTATCTTTTTTTATGGGTAAAACTAAACTCTGCTCTATTTTTTTGTTATCAAACTCATTTACTAAACTATAATCTATTATATAGTTATCTAACAGTGCCACTGTTATACATCCATAGTTTGGTTTCATTATTATTTGTTTTTAATTTTATATAATCACTTCCAATAAATACTATTTTTTGTTCTTTTATTTTATCTCCAACTTTAAACCAACTATCATTTATAAATGCCATATTTTCTACAATTGCATGTAGTTTTAAAAGTACTTTTTTATCTATTTTTTCATCTTTTTTTATCTTTATACTCTCTTTTATCTCTTCTTTGTCAAATACATTTACTAAAGCTATATTCTCTTTTTCTTTATATGTTTTTTTATCCTTTAGGACTTTAACATCAAGAAACAAACTAGTGACTTTTCTTCTTTTATCATATCTTGCATTGAATTTTTCAACTTTTAATAAAGAGTTTCTTTTTTCAATAAAATCTAGCATTCCAATAGTTGGAGTATACTCACCCTCTAATTCTAAAGTAAAACCCTTATCGATTAATTTTAATGAAACAATTTTTATATATTTCTCTTTAATATAGTTTTCTAAAGATACTATAGTTACCAATAAATCAATATTTTCACTCTTTGAATCAAATGAGTTTATTATCTTTGTTAATTGGGATATTTGATTATCTTTTTCTCTATTTTCAATATCATTAAAGTTAAAATATAACAATAATACAAAAATAGCAGAACATAAAATATAGATATATTTTCTATTTTTATTAAATAAAGACTCAAGCTTTTTAGAATAAAAAAGAGAGTTCAGCTTCATATAGGTTCTCCTTTTTTTTGTAAATTAATCTATTTACAAAAAGTTTTTTACATGATTTAAAAAATGTGTAAAAATTCTCTTTAGAAAGGGATTGAATTTTTAAGTTTATTCTTTTATCTTTATAATCAATTTCTAAAATTTTTATATTTTTTTCATCTAAACTCTTAAATAGTTTAGCAATTTTAAAATATAAATAATCCTCTTTTTTTACTAACATTTTTTTATTTATTTTATTTTGTAATTGATTAATCTTATTTTGATAATCTTCTTCACTTTTATATTTATAATAATAACCCAAAATAAAAGGAGAAATTAAACTAAAAAGAACAAGTAAATAAAAAATATTTAGATTAGTAACTCTCTTTAAATAGTTTAATTTAATCAAAGAATTATTGCTTCTATCTTTTAATTTTTCAAAATTTTCATCATCAATAAAAAAAGTTTTATTTATTTTAAAATTAAACCTTTTACTTATATACTCCTCTATATCACTTTTATCAATATCTTGATTAATCTTTTGGTAATAGTAAAAGTTCTCATTTTCAAAAATAAAAAAATACTCTTTATAAAGTATTAGGGTATTTGATTTATTATCTAAATACTCTTTAAAATATTCAAACTCTAAAGTTTGTATATTTTTACTTTTATAGTACAAAATAAAATACTCTTTAGAATAGTGCATAAATGAATAAATGATTTTAAAGTCTTTATGAAAAGGTAGATGATTTTTTTGGAATAGTGTTTTAGTGAACATAAATAGATTAGCTCTATTTATCTCTTCACTAACACTTTGTATTAAAAAATTAACTTCATCAAACTCTATTATATTATTTGGCATTTTGCATCCTAAACTAATAATAAAGTTTATTATAAGTAATCTTAAAAGTTATTAAGTTTTATTGCAAATAATTAAATTTGCAACTATTATATAATTAATCTATATCATAACCTAACTCTTTTAATCCTTGTTTGTTTTTAGTCCAACCTTTTTTAATAGAAACAAAAAGCTCTAAGAAACATTTTTTACCTGTTAATTTCTCTATTTTAGTTCTTGCATCTTTTCCTATTCTTTTAATAGCTGTAGCACCTTTACCAATAATCATACCTTTTTGAGTTGATTTTTGTACAATAATAGTTGCTTTTATTACATCAACATTTGGTTTTTCTTCAACTTTGTTTATTAAAACATCTGTTTCATAAGGAATTTCATCAGAAATATTTTCGAAAATTGATTCTCTAATAAACTCTTTAAAAATATCTCTTAAATGCTCAGTTGTAAGAATTTCTGGGTCAAATAAATATGGATGTTCAGGTAAATGTTTTACAACATCATCCAAAATATCAGCATGTGTTGTAGCTTTTTTAATAGAAATTGGAATAATAGACTCATATTTATCTGAAAACTGTTCATACTCTTTCATTTTGGCTAAAAGCTCATCATTTGATACAAAATCAATTTTTGTTAAAAGTAGTATATGTTTTACATTTTTTGTATTTTTTTCTAAAAATGCTTCATAATGAGATATTTTATCAGTAACAGGTGCTAAAAATAGAATTAAATCACAATCTCCCATAGCTTTTAAAGCCTCATCTAACATAAACTGATTTAGCAACTTTTCTGTTTCATGAAGACCTGGAGTATCTACAAATACAATTTGATCATCATTATGCATTACAATTATATTAGAACGTTTTCTTGTTGCATTTGCTTTATGAGAAACCATTGCAATTTTTTCACCAACTAACCAGTTTAATAGAGAACTTTTACCAGCATTTGGTCTTCCTATTACTGAAACATATCCACATTTTGTCATTTTAATCCTTATAATCAATGTGAAGTTTATCTTCACAAAATCTAATTTTTTCGTATTGTACAATAAAAAGGAAGAAATTAAAAGTTACCTTTTTCTATAACTTAATGCCTCCATTAAATGTTTGGTATTTATATTTTCACTCTCCTCTAAATCAGCAATAGTTCTAGCTACTTTTAGAACTTTATTTATACTTCTAAAGGAGAGTGAAAACTTTGTTGTTGCTTGATGTAAGATTGTTTGTGAGCTCTCATCTAAAATACAATATCTGTTTAACTCTTCATCGCTTAATTTTCCATTTAACTCTTTTTGTCCTCTTTTTATTTGTTGTATAAAGGCTTTTATAACTTTTTCATGCATGACTTTTGAGGAAAAACTTGCCTTATCATCAAAATTTACATCTGTCATAGTTATAAAAATATCAATCCTATCACAAAAAGGTTCTGATAGCTTTGCTTTATATCTTTGAACCTCCAAATCACTACATCTACACTCTTTTACACTACTTAATAAATTACCACAAGGACAAGGATTTAAAGCACTTGCAAATAGAAATTTTGTTTCATAATTTACCTTACTATTTACTCTAGAAATCAAAATCTTATAATCCTCCAAAGGCTCTCTCATGGCTTCAAGTATAGATTTACTAAAGTGTGGGATTTCATCAAAAAACAAAATACCATTATTTGCTAAAGCCACTTCACCTATTTTAGAGTTTCTAGTACCACCGCCAAATATAGAGGCTTTTGTTGAGCTATGATGTGGTGACCTAAATACTCTACTTGCATCAAAAATTGGCTCAATAAGATTAAGTGAATCCATTTTTGCTTTTTCAAGAATTTGTTCAACTTTTTGTGGAGGCATTATATATGGTAATCTTTTTATTATCATACTTTTACCACAACCAGGGCTTCCCTCAAATAAGATATTATGATTTCCAGCTGCTGATATTAAAGCTGCTCTTTTTGCATTTTCTTGACCTTTTACATCTTTAAAGTCAAGTTTATAATTTTGATTGTAATAAAAATAGTCTTGATTTATTAATATAGATTCACACTCTATTTTATTTGCTTCAACTTTATAGACTGATTTATCTTTTAATTGAAAAAATGCAATAGCTTCTGCTAGATTTTTTACACTATAAATATTTATATTAGGAATCATTGCTACTTTTTTTGCTATTGAGTTTGGAACTAATACATTAATATTTTTATACTTTTTTGCTAAAGATAAAACTAATGCAAATATTGAATTATTCTCTTTTAAATCACCATTTAAACTAAGTTCAGCAAAAATATAAAAATCATCAAAACTTATTTTACTTTCATTCAATGCTATTAAAAGTGCAATTGGTAAATCAAAATGCGTACCATTTTTACTTATATCAGAAGGTGATAAATTTATTGTGATTTTTTTGGGTGGGAATTTAAAATCATTTGTTAGAAGTGCTGATTTTACTCTATCTTTTGACTCTTGAATGGAAGAACTAGCCAGTCCAACAATAGAAAAACTTGGCATACCTTTAGTAAATGTAGCCTCAACGTCAACATCAATAGAGTCAAAAGACTCTAAAGTAGCACTTTTAATAATTTTCATCTAAATCCTATAACAAATAATATTATTTATTATAAGTTTAAAACTATTAAAAGTTTATTATTAATAATCTAAATTATATTTTTTTAGCTTGTAGTGATTTTTTATACTCTTTTTCAAACTTTTTTCTTTTTAGTAAAGATAATTTTTCAATAAAAAGATGACCCTCTAGGTGGTCCATCTCATGTTGCCAAGCAACAGCTAAAAAATCTTCAGCTTCCACTTTGTGTAAATTACCAAATCTATCTTGGTACTCTACAACTATATGTTGAGCTCTTTTGATATCTTCATTAAATCCAGGTACACTTAAGCAACCTTCAGTAAAAACTTGAATACCATCTTTGTGAGTAATCTTTGGGTTTATAGCTTCAATTAAATTCTCTTTATCTTGAATATCATCCTCATCAGGTAAAGAAATAATCAAAACATTTAAAGGAACAGCAACTTGAATTGCAGCAAGCCCTACACCATTTTGAGCAATCATAGTATCATACATATCATCCAAAAGAGTGTGAAGTTCAGCGTTAAACTCCACAACATCTTCTGATTTTGTTCTAAGTAATTTATTTGGGTAAGTTATAACTTCTCTAAGCATATTCTTCTTTACTTGTGATTTGTGATTACTTCATCAATTAAACCATAAGCACAAGCCTCAGCTGCACTCATAAAGTTATCTCTATCTGTATCTTTTTCAATAACTTCAATTGGCTGACCTGTTTGCTCAGCAATCATAGCATTTAAAGTATCTTTCATTCTTTGAATCTCTTTAGCTTGAATTTGAATATCAGTTGCTTGACCTTGAGCACCACCTAAAGGTTGATGAATCATAACTCTAGAGTTTGGTAAAGAGTATCTTTTACCTTTAACTCCAGAACTTAATAAAAATGCACCCATAGAAGCTGCTTGTCCAATACAAATAGTACAAACATCAGGTTTAATATAGTTCATAGTATCATAAATTGACATTCCACTTGTAATAACTCCACCCGGAGAGTTTATATATAAATAGATATCTTTATCTGGATCTTCAGCTTCTAAGAAAAGTAATTGTGCAACTACAGTTGAAGCAACTTGGTCATTTATCTCTCCGCTTAACATAATAATTCTATCTTTTAGAAGTCTTGAATAAATATCATAACTTCTTTCACCTCTACCAGATTTTTCTACAACGTATGGAATATAACTCATTTAATCTTCCTATTTTTAAATTTATTTACCTAATTTTTCGTCTAATAATTTATTAATTACTTTATCTTCAATCATAGACATTTTAATAGCTGGCATATACCCAGCATCTTGATACTGTTTTAACACTTGTTGTGGGTTTTGTCCCATTTGCATAGCTTCATAATAAATAACTTGAGTTAACTCTTGATCACTTACATCAACACTTTCAGCTTTTGCTAATGCATCAACAATAAATGTAGCTTTAACAGAAGTTTCAGCATCACCTTTTAACTCTTCTCTCATCTCTTCTACTTTAGCAGGATTTTCTTGAAGTTCTTTAATTTCATCTTCTGAAAAACCTCTTACTTTATTATTTAAAGCATAGTTGATTTCTTGTTCTACAACTGAAGTTGGTAATGCAAAAGTTAAAGTTTCTACTAATTTATCTAAATATGCAGGTTTTAACTCTTCTCTATAATATGTATACATTAACTCATTTTTCATTTGTTCTTCAATTTTAGCTTTTAAAGTATCAACAGTTGCACCCTCTTCGTTTGGTAACATTTTTTGTGCAAACTCATCATTTAATTCAGCTGGTACTTTTTCTTGAATTTCATGTAAAGTTACTTTAAATGTAGCCTCTTTACCTGCTAAATCTTTTGATTGATATTCAGCTGGGAATGTTACAACTACATCTTTTTCTTCTTCATATTTCATACCAATAATTTGCTCTTCAAATCCTGGAATAAATGAGTTAGAACCAACTTCAAGTGCATATTTCTCAGCTTTTCCACCCTCAAATGCAACACCATCAACAAAACCTTCGAAATCAATAACAGCGAAGTCACCTTCTCTTACCATTCTTTTTCTAGCAATTTTTTCTAAAGGTGCTGATTGTTTAGTCATATCTTCAATTCTAGCATCAATATCTTTTGCAGCTACTTTTTTCTCTTTGATTTCTGGAAGTAAAGATTTATAATCACCTAAATCAAATACAGGTTTAGAAGATATTTTGATTTCAACTTCAACATCACCATTTTCTAATTTTTCATATTTACTAAATGCAGGCTCACCAATTAAATCTTCATTCGCAATTTTTAACTCAGCTAAACTATTTGTTAAAATATCTCTAACAACTTCACCCTCTGCATCTTGACTTAGTTTTTCACCATATCTTGCTTTTACAACGCTTACAGGTACTTTACCTTTTCTAAAACCTTGTACATCTAAAGTTTTAGCTGCTTCCTTAGCAATTTTGTCAATCTTTGCATTGATAGAAGCTTTTTCAATAGTTGCAGTTATTACTGCATTTGCTTCGTCAACTCTTTTTGCGTTAAAATCCATTAACTCTTCTCCAATATATAATTTTCAGCGATTTTATCTAAATTTTACTAAGGCTTTACTAAAATTAATTTTTAAACCAATTTCATAAAAAGGTAGTCATGCAATTTCTATACCAAAATGTACTTTACTTAATGTTAGTACCAATAATAATTTTAATTTTTTTAATTGCAAGCAATAAAAGTAAGTTTGAACAAGTTTTTAATGAAGAAATAATCTCAAAACTCTCTATTAAAAATAAGTATCTAACAAAAAGCAGTAGAAACATACTACTTTTTATTGCCCTTATTTTAATGACAATTGCCCTTGCTAGACCTGTAATTAATCCAAAAGAACAAAATATTACTCAAGAAGTTATACCTTTAGTAATAGCAATTGATGTCTCAAAATCCATGTTGGCACAAGATATATATCCAAATAGATTAGAAATGGCAAAAAATAAAATAATTGAATTAATTAATAAACCAAATAATTTAGCAATTGGAATAACAATTTTTGCAAAATCATCTTTTGTCTTATCGCCACTAACTTATGATTTTACATCTTTAAAGTTTATAATCAATAATTTTGATTATAAATTAAATATCGATGATGGCTCAAATATATTAGATGTATTAGAAGCATCTAATAAACTCTTAAAAGATAGTCCAAGTAAAAATATTATTCTTCTAAGTGATGGGGGAAATAAAAAAGATTATAATAAAGAGATAGAGTTTGCAAATAAAAATAACATAACTGTTTATACCTTGGCTTTGGCAACAAATAAGCCAACTCCAATACCAAGTGCAAATAATAGTTATCTAACAAATAAAAATGGTGAAATAGTTACTGTTAGTTTAAATGAAGCAATAAAAGAGTTAAGTTTAAAGACAAAGGGAGGATATATTAATTACACACTAAATAACAGTGATATTAACTCAATTATTGCTGATATTCTTAGTAATAGTTCTAAAATTAATCAAGAATCACAAAAGTATAAAATATATACTGAGCTTTTTTATTATCCTTTAGGCTTAGCTATTTTTATACTTTTATTAGCATTCTCCTCAGTTCCAAAACTAAAGTTTTTTAGTTTTTTTGCTTTAACTATTTTTCTTACAAATGACAAAAGCTATGCATCAATATTGGATTTTAAAACTATAGATGAGGCAAATATTGCTTATAAAAATAAAGAGTATGAAAAAGCATCAAATAGTTTTAGTAATTTTTTAGAGAAAAATGAGGGAAAATATAACTATGGAAATGCATTATATAAACAAGGTAAATATAAAGATGCCTTAAAAAACTTTAGTGACATTGAGACTACAAATGATGACTTAGAGTTTAAGAAACTCCATAATATGGGAAATTCTTATGTTAAATTAAATGATTTAGAAAATGCTAAAAAAATGTATGAAAAAGCCCTAAAGATAAAAAATGACAAAGAGACAAAAGAGAATCTTGATTTAATAAATAAAGAGTTGGATAAGAAAAAAAATAAAGAGAGCTCTAAAAATAAAGAGAATCAAAAGAGTAATGATGAAAAAAACTCTAATGAAAAAAATAAAAAAGATGATAATCAAAAAGAGAATAGTGATAATCAAAAAGAGAATCAGCAAAATAGTGAAAATAGAAATAACCAAGATAACAAAGAAGAAAAAAGTGAAAATAAAGAGAACAAAGATAAAAGCATAAATGAAAATATAATTTCAAATAAAGAGGAAAAAAAGTGGATGGAACTTCTTGAAAATGGGAAAGCACCAATCCTTTTAAGAAAAAATAATGGGAAAGAGGAAAACCAAGATAATTTAGTTTCCCCTTGGTAAAAGGATTAATAATCCGCTGATTTTCTCATTTGCATTAACTCTTTTTGAACAGAGATATTTATTTTCTCATTTGCTTCAAAATTTAAAGCGTAGTTTCTGCCATCATAATCAACAGAGTTTAGAATAATTTTCATAGCCTCTACTCTTGATAAATGTTTATCATCACTTCTAACTATATACCAAGGTGCAGACCTTGAGTTTGTACGTCTAAGCATTTCATATTTTTTTTCTGAAAATTCACCCCATAAATCTTGAGCTTGCATATCAACTTCAGAAAACTTCCAATGTCTAAGAGGGTCATTAATTCTTCTATCAAATCTTCTTTTTTGTTCATCTTTAGAAACAGAAAAGTATAATTTAATTAAAATCATTCCCTGTCTAACTAAATCTTGCTCAAAATTAACAACATCTTCCATAAAAATTTCATGCTCCTCTTGGGTACAAAATCCAAAAATAGGCTCAACCATAGCTCTATTATACCAAGACCTATCAAATAAAACTACCTCTCCACCTGTTGGAAAGTGTTGTATATATCTTTGAAAAAACCACTGATTTTTTTGAGTATCATTTGGTTTACCAAGGGCAACTACTCTATAGTGTTTATTGTTCATATATCTAGTTATTCGTCTAATTGCTCCACCTTTTCCTGAAGCATCACGACCTTCAAAAAGAATAATCATTCTTTTATTCTCTTTTTCTAAATAGTTTTGAAGTTTAATTAGCTCGATTTGATAATTTTTAAGCTCTTCTAGTTCATATATTTTTTGAATGCCATTTTCTAGAACATTTTTATCTAATTTTTTATAATCACCCAATAGAGATTTTAAAAAATCATTTTCCTCTTTTAGCTTCTCTAATTCTTTATTCAAAACTTCATTATTTTGATTATTTAGTGAATCATTATGATTTACGTCTAAAGTAGTATTTTCATTTACAATAATTGAATCTTTAAATTTATTTAATAAATTTAAAGCATCTCTTTTTGTTAAATTATCTTTTTTAGTATATCCCAAAACTCTTACATATCTTTTTTTATCATATTGAAATCTTGCAATATATTTTCTACCATATGTTGCATGAGCTGCCTTTGAAATATATAATCCACTATAATTTGTCTTCTCAAAATCACTTAAATTCATCTTCTATCTAATCCTTGCAAATTTATTCTCTTTTTCCATCATTTCAATCTCTTGGGTCCCTGAAATCAAAACTTCTTTATCTATTTCAAATAAATTATCTTCCTCTTTATTAGGATAATTAACCTGTGATAAAATATATTTAATACAATTTAATCTTGCTTGCTTTTTATTATCACTTCTAACTACAATCCATGGTGAGATATCTGTATTAGAAGCCATTAGCATTGAAAATTTAGCAATTGTATAGTTATCCCAAAGTTTTTGAGACTCTTTATCCACCGGTGATAATTTATACTGTTTTAAAGGGTCAATTTCTCTTTTTTTAAACCTTCTTGCTTGCTCTTTTTTTGAAACTGAAAAGTAAAACTTCATTAAAATAATTCCTGATTTTACTAACATTTTTTCAAACTCAGGAACCTCTCTTAAAAATTCATGATGCTCTTCAGTTGTACAAAATCCCATTACAGGTTCAACTCCACCTCTGTTGTACCAAGATCTATCAAATAATACAATCTCTCCAGCACTTGGTAGGTGTTGAGTATATCTTTGAAAATACCATTGTGTTTTTTCAATATCTCCTGGTTTTCCAAGGGCAACAATTCTTGCACCCCTTGGATTTAAGTGCTCAGTAATTCTTTTGATAGTACCACCTTTTCCAGCAGCATCCCTACCCTCAAAAAGCATAAGAACTTTTAAACCTTGGTCTTTAACATAGTTTTGAAGTTTCAAAAGTTCAATTTGTAACTGAGTTAACTCTTTTTCATATTCAAGAGTCTCTTTTTTAACCCAAATTTGAACTTTTTTACCCTTTTGCTTTAAAATCTTTCTCTCTCTTGAGTAATTTTTACTTTTATGTTTTAACTCTTCTTGGGTATCAATCTCTTCTTCATCTTTAAACTCTTCGTTTATAATATCTCTATCTCTACCCATAAATTATCCTTTTTTACTAAGAAAGCTTAGATTTGTAATCATTGTACCCAAAATTCTTTACAATTTGGTAACAATCTGATTTTTTTATTGCAATAGATGGTAACTTAATTCCATTAAATGTCGTTGTTTTAACCATTGTGTAATGAATCATATCTTCTAAAATAATTCTATCACCAACTTCTAAAGGTTTATCAAAAGAGTAATCTCCAATAATATCACCTGCCAAACAAGTATTACCACCCAATCTATAAGTGTATTGTTTAATTCCAGCTTCAGCACTATTTCTTATGGCTGCTCTATATGGCATTGCTAAAGTATCAGGCATATGAGCTTCAGCTGAAGTATCTAAAATAGCAATTTGCATACCATTTTCTACAATATCTAAAACTGTTGCCATGAGGTAACCTGTTTGCCAACCTACAGCTTCACCTGGTTCCATATAAACTTGAAGATGAGGATATCTTGATTTAAACTCTTTTAATAAAGTTATTAATCCCTCAACATCATAATCAACTCTTGTAATATGATGTCCTCCACCAAAATTCACCCATTTCATTTGAGGTAAAAATTCACCAAAATTCTCTTCAAAGTTTTGTAAAGCACCCTCTAGGGCATCTACATTTTGCTCACAAAGAGCATGAAAATGTAAACCCTCTACATCCTCAAGCTCATTTGCTAAAAAGTTTTTCTTTGTAATACCAAGTCTTGAAAATGCACCACAAGGATTATATAAATCAACTTCAACCGATGAGTATTCAGGATTAACTCTCAAACCAATAGATGATTTACCTAAAACTTTATGCTTTAGAGTTTTTAATTGATTAAAAGAGTTAAATACAACATGATGTGAAATATCAACAATCTCATCCATCTCCTCTTCTTTAAAAGCAGGAGAATAAGTGTGAACCTCTTTTCCAAACTCTTTTGAAGCTAAAAGCGCCTCATGCAAACCACTTGCACAACACCCCTCAAGATACTCTTTACATAAATCAAAAGAGGAGTAAAGGGCAAATCCTTTTAAAGCTAATAAAATTTTTATTCCAGCTTCTGTTTGAACTCTTTTTAGTAGTTTTAAATTATTTTCTAAAAGTTCTTCTTCACATACAAAACAAGGACTTGGTAACTCTTCAAAACTTTTAACAGTATTATCCATTATAAGGCTCAAAATCATCTTTTCCTACACCACAATCAGGACATTCCCAATCATCAGGAATATCTTCAAAAGCTGTACCTGGAGCAATTCCACTATCTTCATCGCCTATTTCTGGATCATAAATATAATCACAAATTTTACATATATATTTTTGCATCGTATCTCCTTTATTTAACTGGTAATTCAACAATTTTCCAAGGAAGACCTTGAGTCATAAGTTCATCCATAAATGGTTTAGCATCAAACTCTTCTATATTAAATACACCTTGATTTTTCCAAATACCTTTATAAAGCATTTTAGAACCAATCATTGCAGGAACTCCTGTAGTATAACTTACAGCTTGCGCTCCTGTCTCTTTATAACACTCTTGGTGATCACAAATATTATAGATATAAACTTTTTTAGCTTTACCATCTTTAATTCCCTCAATAATACAACCAATATTTGTAAGTCCAACAGTTCTTGGTCCTAAGCTTGCAGGGTCTGGTAATAGTGTAGTTAAAAACTCAATTGGTGTAATCATCATCCCCTTGTGTTCAACAGGCTCAATACCTAACATTCCTACATTTTGTAAACAATTCATATGTTGAATATAAGCATCACCAAATGTCATAAAAAATCTAATTCTTTTTAGACCTTTGATATTTTTTACAAGTGATTCTAACTCTTCATGATAAAGTAAATAAGATGGTTTTACACCAACTTCAGGATAATCATGATCAACTCTTATTTCTAAAGGTTTTGTTTCAATCCACTCTCCATTTTCCCAATATCTACCATTTGCACTTACTTCTCTAAGATTAATTTCTGGATTAAAGTTTGTAGCAAATTTATAACCATGGTCACCCGCATTACAATCCATAATATCTATTGTATGAATTTCATCAAATAGGTTTTGTTGAGCATAAGCACAAAATACACCTGTAACACCTGGGTCAAATCCACTTCCTAGTAATCCCATTATTCCAGCATCTTTAAATTGACCATCTCTAGCCCATTGCTCTTTGTACTCAAATTTTGCTTCATCAGGATGTTCATAATTTGCTGTATCAACATAATCAACACCTGTTTTTGTACAAGCATCCATAATTGTTAAATCTTGATAAGGTAATGCAACATTTAAAACTAACTTTGGATTAACTTTTTCAATAAGTTTTACAAGCTCATCAACACTGTCAGCATCAACAGATGCAACATCAATATCTACATTTTGATTTTTTTTAATATCATCTCTAATAGATTCACATTTTGATATAGTTCTTGAAGCTAATGTAATTTTTTCAAATGTATCTATATTCATTGCACACTTTACAGTTGCAACCCTACTAACACCACCAGCACCGATAATTAAAATACCTTTTTTCATAATAAAACCTCTAAAATAAATTAATCTTATTATACATTATTAGAAATTAAAATCATCAATAATTTAAAAAAGTTATATTATAATCTTTAAGAAGGATATCAAATGAAATTATTTAAGTTGTTTATAATTTTTTTATTGCTGTTTTCTTTTGGAAATGCAAATGAGATAAAAAGAAAAATATTAGTAGTAGTGCCATATGGTGAAAATATAAAAATAAATGATGTACATACAAAATTAGAGGCTATTTTAAACTATTATGGTTTTTTTTGTGAATATGTGAGAGATGATGGAGTAAATTATCCTAAAAACATAGATGAATACAAAGGTTTTATTTTTTGGAACCAAGGTTTAGTTTCACCAAATCCACTAAATCTAGCTAATTTCCTTACAAAATTTAAAGATAAAAAAAATATTATTATAGGTGATATTCCTATTGAAGACTTAAAAAATAATAATTATGAAAAAGAGATTAACAAAATTTTAAAAAAGAATTTTTATTTTTCAAGTGGTGATAATTGGGTAAAAAATCCTACTAATTTAAAAAAAGAGTATGATGATGAGTTTTTTGGATTTGAGAAAAAAATATCATTTATAAAGGGAAATGAATTTTCAAATATAGAGATTCATAGTGATAAAATAAAAACAATTTTTAAAGAGGAGCTTGAACTTAATAATGAAAAAATAATCTCTAATTCTGTTTTTATTGCACCATGGGGATTTTATGGTCAGTTTGATAAAGTATTTTATAAAGATGCTCAGATTAATAAAAACAGATGGATAATAAATCCATTTAAAATGATAGAAAAAGTCTATACAAAAGAGTATCCAATACCAGATACAACTACAAAAAATGGAAAAAGAATTGCTTATATTCATATTGATGGGGATGGAATATTATCAAAAGCATTTAATAGTAAATATACTATTGAAGTTGGATATAACTTCATTAAAAAACAACAACTAAAAACAGGTGTCTCATTTATTGTTTCAGAGTTAGATAAAAATGGACCTATATTAAAAAATGAGTATACAGAAAATGGTTCAAAAAAACATGACTATAAATTATTAAATGATTTTGCAAAAGAGATTTATAAACTTCCCTTCGTAGAACCAGCCACACACACCTACTCACACCCTTTTAACTGGAGAGAGGGAATTGTAGCTTATAGTTCAAATAAAAATGCTACAAAAGCCATTTACAATGATATAGAAGCATACCAAGAACCGGATAAACAAGTTAACTTAGAGTTGGAAATTGAGTACTCTCTTAATTATTTGAGAAAATTAACAAATAAACCAATAAATACCGTTTATTGGAGTGGTGATTGTTATCCATCAAAAAGAGATTTACAATATATTGAAAAAAATAAACTTTTAGCTTTTAATGGGGGAGATAGTAGATTTGATTTGGAGTTTAACTCTTACTCTTATGTAACACCACTTAGTTTATACTCAAAAGAAGCTACACAAATTTATTCATCAAATAGTAATGAAAATACTTATACAAATCTTTGGACAGAAAATTATTGGAGATTTAAAAATGTTGTTAAAACCTTTAGAAATACAGCTTATCCAAAAAGAATTAAACCAGCTAACACCTATTATCATTTTTACTCTTTTGCAAAAAAAGGCTCTTTAAATAGTCTAAATAAAATTTATGCTTACTACAAAAAAAATGATTTTGAGTTTATCTATCCATCAGAGTTTATAAAAATAGCTAAAAATTTTCACGATATAAAAATTGAACAAAATAAAAACTCTTTTTTAATTTCAAATATAAAAGATTTAAGAGAGTTTAGATTTGAGGGTAAAAAAGAAGTTAGCTCAAAAGATATAGCAAAAGTATTTTATGACAAATCACTTGATGTAACTTATGTTAGAATTAAAGATAAACTTAATCAAGCTACAATAATAGTAAATAATTAAAAAGGAAAAATTTAATATGAAAAATAATATTATAATAACAATTGCATTCATTTTTTTTACTAATCTATTCTCATATGCTTCAACTAATATAGAAAGAAAAGTGCTAGTTTTATATTCAGAAAAAAATCAAGTAAATACAAATAGTGTTCATATGAGATTAGAGTCTATTTTAAACTATTATGGATATTATGCTGAACACATCTCAACAAATCCAGATAATTATCCAAGTGATATATCATCTTATGCTGGTTTAATCTATTGGAATCAAGGTGAAAAGGTTAAAGAACCTTTAAAATTAGTACAATTTATTTCAAAATTTAAAGATAAAAAGAATATCTTTATTGGAGATATACCAACATCAGATATTAATGGCAAAAACTATATTAAAGAGATAAATCAGATTTTAAAAGATAGTTTTGGATTTCATTTTGGTGGTATTTGGATTGAAAATCCAAAAAACATAAAAAAAGAGTATGATAAAGAACTATTCGATTTTGAGATGAAAATATCTTTTTTTAATCAAAAATATTTTACCTATGTTATAACTGATGATCCTAAAATAGATGTGGTTTTCAAAGAGTATTATAGAAATAAAATATCAAACTCCGCATTTTTTGCTCCATGGGGATTTTATGCACCACTAAATAAAGTTTTTTATGATAATGATACTGTTGAGGGAAAAAATCGTTGGATTATTAATCCATTTAAATTAATAGAAAAAGTTTATGAAACAAATTACCCAATACCTGATACAAGTACTAAAAACGGAAAAAGAGTTGCTTATATACATTTAGATGGGGATGGAATATTATCCAAAAATGAGAAACAAAAATATACTATTGAAAGAGCTTATAATTTTATTAAAGAGCAAAAGCTAAAAACAGGTGTCTCATTTATTGTTTCAGAATTAGATAAAAATGGACCTATATTAAAAAATGAGTATACAAAAAATGGTACAAAAAATCATGACTATAAACTTTTGAACTTTTATGCTAAAAAAATATTAGAACTACCCAATGTAGAACCAGCCACACACACCTATTCACATCCATTTAATTGGAGAAAAGGTATTGTTTCTTATAGTGTAAATAAAGATGCTACAAAGGCTTTTCATGGGGATATTTCAGCATATCAAGAACCTGATAAACAAGTAAATTTGAACTTAGAAATTCAAAAATCTATTGATTATATTCAAAAGCTTATTCCAAATAAAAAAGTTAATACTATTTATTGGAGTGGTGATTGTTATCCCTCATTAAGAGACTTACAATATGTGGATAGTCATAATCTTTTAGCCTTTAATGGTGGTGATAATAGGTTTGATTTGGAGTTTAACAGCTACTCTTATGTTACACCTTTAAGTCTTTATTCAAAAAATGGTACGCAAATTTACTCTTCAAATAGTAATGAAAATACCTATACAGGGCTTTGGACAGAAAATCATTGGAGATTTAAAAATGTTATAAAAACATTTGAAAATACAGGATATCCAAAAAGAATTAAACCTGCAAATACATATTATCATTTTTACTCTTTTGAACATAAAGCATCATATAACTCTTTAAAAAAGATTTATTCATATTTACATAAAAATGATTTTGAATTTATTTACCCATCTGAATTTATAAAAATTGCTAAAAATTTTCATGATATAAAAATCGAAAAGATAAATGATTCGTTTAAAATATCTAATATCAAAGATTTAAGAGAGTTTAGATTTGAGGGAGAGAAGAAAATTTATTCTGATGATATTAAGAAAATTTATTATGATAAAAAACTAAATGTTACTTATATTACTTTAAAAAATAATATTAATAGTGCCATTTTAAAAATAAGATAAATTATTCAAAAGTTATTATAAAAGGTTTTTTTGTTAAAATAGTTAGACTTTTATAATTAGATAAAATAAAAATTATTATTTAAACAAAAATAATATTAATATATAAAAAAAAGAGTTTAATTTGAAATATAAAATAGTTTTTGCTTCCATTTTTGTATTAATAGCTTTTTTTATAGCCTTTGCTATAAAACCTGAAACAAAAGAGATGGTTTATGTTTATGAAAAAAGTAAAAACCTAAAAAAACTAAATGAAGAATATACTAAAATAATAGAAACAAAACCTGATGACTTGGAATTATTAAAAAAATTAGCAGATAACTCTTATAAACTAAATGATGAAAGCTATTTACAGCACTCCATAAAATATTATAATTTAAAAAAAGATTATGAAATTCTAAGAAGAATTATAGACGCATATAAAATAAAAAATGATTATACAAATGCCCTACAATGGTTAGAAATAGCATATAATGACTTTGATAAAATCGAAGACTTAAATGAAATCATAGCAATTTCAAGTACTGCAAAAAATGAAGAACTTTTAAAAACTTATCTAAAAAAACTCTATTTAAGAAGTAGTGAAACAAAAATATTATTTACACTTTATGGATTAAATGATAAAGAGTACTCCCTTGAAAAAATTTATAATTTAATGGAAAATAATCAATTAGATGAAGAGGATTATAATAAAGGTCTTATTTTAAGTATTTATGAAAAAGATTTAGATATTGCCTATAATTTTTACTCTAAAAAAGATTTAAAATTTTTAGATCCAATTAAATATGAAAAAGAGTATTCATATATGTTGGAAAACTTACAAAATACAGAAGAGATAATAAAACTAAATAAATTTCTTTATAAAAAGACAAATAATGAAACTTATTATAAAAACTTTACTGATAGATTACTTTATGAGGGTGATATTGATAGATATTTAGAGACTGTAAAAGATAGATATGAAAAAGAAAAAAGAGTTTCTGATTTAAATGATATTATTAAATATGATTATTTAAACGAAGATATTGAGAGTTATTTATCATTTTTAAGTGAAAAAGTAATTTTAGAAAAAGATATTAAAACTGCTGAATCTATAATAGCTTATTATATTGATTTAGGAGATGAAGAGGCATTAAAAAATATTTTATTAAAATTAAGTAATATTACAAAAGAGTATGATGAGTTTAAAGATTTATGCTTACGTACCTATGCATATTTAGAGATGTATGAAACAGCTCAAGAGCTTTTATTAAAGTTTTCACCAAAAGAGGTAAGTCCAAATGTTGTTTATTCTGTATTTAATAGAAAAATAAATGAAAAATCAATGCCATATTTTATGGAAATTCTAAAAAACTCAAATGATAAAGTTACAAAGGGTAAGTTATTTAGATATAGATATAAAACACTAAAACTTTTTACAGAAGAGACATATGAGTATTTTGGTAAACCATCTACATTTAAGAAACTATACACATATATAGAGATGTTTCCAGATGAGGATAAAAATAAAAACCTATTAAAATTTGCAAATGAGTCAAGTGACCCAATGTTTATTTCAGAAATTGCCCAATACCTTTTATTTAAAAATAAAAAAACTGAAGCAGTTTCACTTTTTGAAAAAGCCCTTTTACTCTACCCTTATAACAAACTATCTTTAAAAACATTAGCTTCAATTTATTTATACGATAATAAAAAAGAAAAAGCATATGAAATGTTAAGTAAGCTGAAAAAAATAGATAACTCTGATGCTGAGATTGATTATTATTTAGCAGAGTATTACTATCAAAAAAATAATAAGAAAGAGTATATTAAATATTATAATGAAGTTATAAATAAACTTGCAATTAAATCACTAAGAGAAGAGTACATAATTTTAAGAGCAAAATCAAAAATCACTTCATCATCAAACTATAAAAAAGAGTTTGCACAATTAATTAGTGATTCTAAAAATGATGTTGACTTAATCGCTGATATTTGGTACTTATTTTATGAAGATAAAGAGTATGAATATTTATTAAATGAAATTACAAATTTAAAAGAGCTAGTAGATAATAATTATAAATTACAAGAGATTGAAGTTATTACATATATGGCTTTAAATAAAGATGATCTAGCAAAAAATAAAATTAAGGCAATTTTAGAAAAAGATAATGAGCCTTTGAACTCAGCCGTTTTATATGAAAGACTAGCCTATATTGAATATAAAAGATTTAATAAATTTGAAGCTTTAAAAAACTATGAAAAAAGTCTTTCTTTGAGTTATTCAAAAGATAAAGAAGAGTTTACAAATGAACTAAAAAAAGAGTTTAGGACAAAAGTTGAAGTGGAAACGGGTGTAAGAAGTGATATAAAAGAGTTTCATTTAAACTTTAGAAAACTTATTGATAAAATAAAAGTAAATCTAACTTATGATAGCTATGATGACTATAACTCAGCTAAAATCAAATTAAGTGATTTAGATGAAAAATATCTTTTTGGTATTGGAAAAGATTATGTAAAACTACAATTTAGTTATCTATTTGGTTTAAATTTAGCCTTAAGTTATGAAAAAAATATTGATACATCAAGTGAGCTTATAGTTAAAAATAAATTAAAACATGATATATTTTCTATAAGTTATTCAAGAGCATTATCCGATAATCTATTTTATAGTTTAAAAGGTGATTATTTTAGATATGATGATTTTAATAGAAAAAAACTTGAAAACACACTTTATATGCCCTTTTATCAAACATACTTTACTTCATTTTCATTGATAAATGAAAGAGTTGATAAAGATAATATATTTGGATATGAGAGTGAAAATCGTTATATTCTAGCCTTTGGGGAGAATAATAAAATAAATGACAATTTACTCTATTTCTACTCATTTGGAGGAGAAAAAGATAAAAGTGATACAAGCTATTTTATAAATTTTGATTTATATTTTAACCAGCGAGATTATGATGTATCTTTGAAAAACTCTTTTTCTAAAGATCCATTAAATAGTGATTATAATTTTAATAGTATGTTAAATTTCTCATACTATTTTTAAAGGAACCCAATGATTATACTTTATTTGTTAACCCTGTTTATGATTGTTTTTTCTTTTCAAGAAAATACTAATGTAAAAAAATACCTAATTGTATTTATGGTATTTAGTTTAGCTTATTTCTTCTTATCAGTTGAAATAATGGTTCCATATAAACAAAATGATTATTTATCTTTTTATGATTATCTTTTATCAATATATTTTCCATATATTATAGCAATGATAATCTCATTTTATATTCGATATGAAATTGAAAAAAAAGCCAAAATAATTAGTAAATTAGAGACTAATGTAAACACATATCATGAAAAAATACAAAATCTAATTCATATAAGTGAAAGAACAAAAAGAGAAAAAAATGATTTAGAAAAAAGATTAATATCAGAAGAAAAAGAGTCAATAAAAATTAGAGAGATTATGACAAAAATCAATAACTTTAGTCTATTAGATATTGAAAAAAATGTTATTAATTTCCTAAAAAAGATTGTACCAACAGCTGAAATGAGATTTTATAAAAATGAAGAGGGAAACTTAAAATATATTGACTCTACTAAAAAGAATTCAGAGCAAAATCTAATAAAAAATGATGACTTATACAACTATATTTTCTCAAGAGATGAAGATATATCAAGTTCACTTGACTATAAAGATAGATTTAAAGAGAAAATAATTATTACCTTAAGATTAGGTAAAAATGAAATTTTTGGAACAATTTTAATTGATGATATAGATTTCTTCTCATTAAATAAAGTTACAATTCAAAGTCTTTATTACTTTACAGAGTTACTATCTTTACATATTGAAAAAAGTTTAATTTTTCAAAAACAAAAAGAGACCTCATACTCTTACAACTATAAAAATATCTACAATATCTTTTTCCTAAAAAAGATACTATACCATGAACTAAATACAGCCAAAAGACACAATTTAGACTCAGCTATTATAAAACTTACAAGTAAAGATTTTATGGATAAAAATGAAGATGTTTTATTTGATGATATTGAGGATTTCTATGGAAAGTATTTAAGAAAAACAGACTTAGTATTTTATAATCAAGAGGAGAGGTCTTTTATATTTGTATTCCCAATAACAAAAATTGAAAAAGTTAAATTTATTAAAGAAAAAATTGTTTCAAATTTATCTAATTACTATTTAAAAGTTAATTCATACTATATTACAAAAAATAAGCAAGAAAAAGAGTTATTCTTGGATATTGGAATAAAATAGATGATTTTTTGGATTTTTTGGATTTCTTTATCATCCTTATTTTTTGGAATATTAGGCTTTATTGCCTCACTATTTTCAATATTTATTTATTATATATTTAAAACTAATCTTTTTAAAATTGTAAATATAAAAGATAAGGGCTTGAATAAAAAAACTCAAAGAGAAAATCTAATGCTTGATTTAACAGAGGTTTTAGAAAAAGAGAAAAATGTCAAGTTTGATATAAATAGAGTAAAATCATATAAACAAATTTTATATTATGGAACTGTTAGAGAAAAAATTGAACTAATTGGAATGGTTGTTTATAATCCATCTTCAGAGTTTGTAGATTTGATTAGAATAGCTCTTGAAGACGAAGATGAAACAGTTAGAATACTTAGTTCAACTTCTTTACAAAAAATGGAATCCTATTATGAAGATAAAATAAAAGAGTTTCAAACTAAGTTTCAAACTTTTACACAAATTAGGAAAAAAAATCTATTTTTTAGAAAATTAATTTTTACATATGATAAATATATTGATTCTACTTTGATTGATTATTATTTAAAAGATATTTACATAGATAAAATGTTTAATGAGTTTAAAAATATAGAAGATTTAAAAGAGAATAAACTTATTTTATATGTTTATATTAAGATGTCTGTTAAATATCAAAGATTAGAGGGAATTGAGGAGATATTATTTGAATTGATTGAAAAAAGAGATCGTATTTCTGATAGATTTTTATTAATTGAGCTTTATTATAAACAATCAAATTTTACAAGATTGTATGAGGTACTTAACTCAATAGATATTAATAAAATAAAAAATACTAAGCAAATTGATTCTTATGAGTATTGGAGAAGTATATAAATATGAAAAATACAAAAAAAATAGCAGATATTTGTCTTATTATTGAGGGAAGTTACCCTTATGTAAAAGGTGGTGTTGCTAGTTGGGTTCATCAAATTTTAACAAACTACTCTGAATTTACTTTTGATTTAGTTGTACTTGTTGCATCAGATAAAACCAAACTTGTATCTAAATATGACTTACCATCTAATGTAAATAAAGTTTATAATCTTCCAATAAGAAGAGAGGTAAAAGTTCCAATTTTTTCAAAAAAGAGAATGAAACATTTTCCACTATTTGAAAAGTTCTTAAGTACTTTTTTTGATTTTCAAGAGTTTGAAAACTTAATAAAAAACTTAATAAAACTTAATAAAAATGAAAAATATAGATTACTTGAAGACTCTTTATATTCAGAAGAGATATTTGATTATATAAATGAGTTCTATCAAAATAGTAGAGAGTTTAAAACAAAACCATATATTGACTTTTTTTGGTCTTTAAGAAGTATCTATTTCTCTTTTTTAAATGTTTTGATTTTTGATATGCCAAAAGCAAAGGTTTATCACACTATTTCTACAGGTTATGCAGGGCTTTGTGCCTCAATTTGTAAAATAAAATATCCCAATTCTAGATTACTAATTACAGAACATGGTATTTATACAAGAGAAAGAAAAATGGATATTACAATTGCTGATTGGTCAGATAGAGATTATGAAGCCTATAATCCAAAAAATAGTATATCTTTATATAAAAATATGTGGGAAGATTCATTTGAAATAATTTCAAAAACCACATATAAATATTGTGATGAAATTCTCTCTTTAAATCTAAAAAACAACCTTATACAGATAAAAGAAGGAGCACAAGAAGATAAAGTCTATTTTGTTAGAAATGGAATAAATTTAAGTAGATTTAACTTTATAGAGAGAAAAAGTATAAATAAAGAGAGTATAAAAATTGGCTTTTTAGGAAGAGTAGTAAATATCAAAGATGTTAAAACATTCATAAAAGCTGCTGATATTGTTAAATCATCATATCCAACAGTTAGTTTTTTAATTGCAGGACCTAATGATGAAGATATTGATTATTTTAATAGTTGCCAAGATTTAGTAAATGCTTTAAACTTAAAAGATAATGTTAAATTCATAGGTACTGTAAAAGCAGAAGATTTCTTACAAGAGATTGATATTATGGTATTAACTTCACTCTCAGAGGGTCAACCTTTAGTAATAGGTGAAGCAAATGCCTGTGGAGTTCCTTGTGTAGTAACTGATGTTGGTGGTTCAGCGGAGATGGTTTTAGGTGGAGCTGATGATACAATTGGTCCATCGGGAATTGTTACTAAATCTGTTAATCCAATACAAACAGCAAATGGAATATTAAAATTTATTGAAAATGAGAAATTTTATAATGAGTGTTCAAAAAATGGGGTAAAAAGAGTAAAAACCTTTTATAATGAGCAAACTTTTCTTAATAAATATAGAGAAATATATCAAAATAATATTGCAAAAAGTGAGACTATATAATGCAAAAAAAAGAATCAAATATACTAAAACTTTTTGAACAAGAAAACAATAAAATAAATGAATTTGAGATTATTAAATCAATTTTCACAACCTCAGGAGCTTGGTTAATCTCTATTATTACTCTTTTATCTATTAAATTTCTTATGAAAGATATTATTACAAAAGAGTTATATGATTTATTTTTAACAATAATTATTTATAGTTTTATTTTTTCAATGATTATAACAGCACCATTTATAAATATGATAAATAGATATTTAGGAGATAAAATTTATCTAAAAGAGTATGATTCTATTTTACCTATATTTATAAGCTCATTTATTTTAATAGCCCCTGTTTCATATTTAAGCTCATTTTATTATGTAAGATATTTTACAAATCTTGGGGATTTTAGTTTTGTTATTGCGCAATTTTTTACCTCTTTATCCATATTATGGCTAATTATGATATTTATAACTATTTTTAAACACTTTGCAATAATAAACTTTTCATTTTTAATTGGAATGATTATTTCAATAGTTTTAATAAAATATCTATTTCATGATGACTTATATAGTCTAATTTTGGGCTTTAATAGTGGAGTACTATTTACAGTATCAGTATTAGTTGCAAAATTAAAATATGATTTTACATTCCGAAGCTATTTTGATTTCTCATTTTTAAAAGAGAAAAAATATTATCTCTTTTTTCTAAGTGGATTATTGTTATATTTAGCCTTATGGACTGATAAATTTATGTATTGGGCTTCAGGATATGGAGTTGAAATAGAAAAAGGTTTTTATTTTTTTCCTGAATATGATTTTGTTATTTTTATCTCTTATTTGGTAATTATTCCTGTAAATTCATACTTAACTGTATATATAAATGATGTTTTTAATATCGAACAAAAGCAGTATTTTAAAGCAATTGAAAACAAAAAAAGCTTTGCAATAATAAATAACTTTGCTAGAAATTTACAAAATACCTTTTATAGAGGTATTTTTAAAATCACTCTTTTTCAGTTTATTATATCTTTACTTTTTGTATTTTCTATACACTATTTTTTTGATAAATTTAATATAAATGTAGAGTCAATTCCTATGTTGAGAATTGTAGTTTTTGCTATTACAATACAGATGATTTTAATGGCAATTATTGTTTTCTTATACTATTTTGATTTTCAAAAAGAGATATTCTTTATCTCCCTTTGTTATTTTATTTTAAACTTTAGCTTCTCATATTTTATGGTTAATTTATCATATGATTATATTGGATACTCTTATTTTATTTCAGCATTATTGACGCTATTTATAGCTTTTATAATTTCCTCATATAAAATGGAAAGAATTAACTTTTATATTATTGCAAGAAATGAGGTTTAATATGTTTAGAATAATTTTTATATTTTTATTTTCATTTAATGTATATGCATTAGATAATTTAAAAGTTTTAATACCACTTTATAGTGTCCCTTCTTTATGGATAGAGCAAATAGAAAAGCTAAAGTCAATCAAAGATAAAGAGATAACTACTTATGCCATTATAAATCCAAATAATGGACCTGGAGAAAAAGAGCAGCAAGATTATATTGATGGAATAAAGCTACTAAAAGAGCATAATATTCATGTAATAGGGTATGTTTATACACTTTATGGGAAAAGAGACCCAAATATAGTTAAAGAGGATATTTACAAGTGGTCAAGTTTTTATCAAGAGTATGGATTAGAGGGTATATTTTTTGATGAAACAGACAATAAAGTTGACTCTTTAGAGTTTTATAAAGATTTGACAACATACTCTAAAACCCATGATTTTAATTTTAATATCTTAAATCCAGGTTATACAATAGATGAGGCTTTTATTGATCAAAATATCGCTGAACTAATTGTAACTTACGAAAACTCATATAAAAACTGGGAAAATTCATTTCCAACAGTTAAAAATCAAGAAAATGAAAAAACAAAACTCTCTTTACTTTTACATAGTATGGAAAAAGATGGCTTTGGAATTGTTATGCACAAAGCCAAATCTCAGGGCTTTTCATATATATATTTAACAGAAGATAAAGATAGTAATCCATGGGATTCAATTTCTGAGTACTTTTTAAAATATTTTTAGATATAATTCAATTCCAATTTATGGGGATGACTTGGTATCGATTAGAGCAGTGAGGATTAGTTGCATGTCGGCCTGAACATGCCGTTACACGGTTCACTTTTTTTAGACGCAAATAATACAAATTACGCTCCAGCTTACGCTAAAGCTGCGTAAGTTTAACAACTTATTGACTCGCCTAACGGCTTGAGTCTCGGAGACT
>CBFIGT010000011.1:0-36436 GCA_965662175.1 Arcobacter sp.
TGTTTCTGGAAGACTTGGTGGAGCTGAAATGGCTAGAACTGAGTGGTACTTAGAGGGTAGAGTTCCTTTACATACATTAAGAGCTAGAATTGATTATGGTTTTGCTGAAGGACATACAACTTATGGTTGTATTGGTATTAAAGTTTGGATTTTCAAAGGTGAAGTACTTGCTAAAGGTATTCCAGTTGAAAGAGAAGAAGCAGCTTCTAAGCCAAAAAGAAGACCTACAAAGAAAAGAGGTAAATAATTATGTTAATGCCTAAAAGAACGAAATTTAGAAAAGTAATGAAGGGTCGAAATAGAGGTAACTCTATGAGAGCCAACACTTTAGCTTATGGTGAATTTGGTATCAAAGCTTTAGAACATGGTAGAATTGATTCAAGACAAATTGAAGCTGCCAGAATTGCAATGACAAGAGCTATTAAAAGACAAGGTAAAGTTTGGATTTCAGTATTCCCTGACAAGCCTCTTACAGCTAAACCATTAGAAACAAGAATGGGTAAAGGTAAAGGTCCTGTTGATAAATGGGTAATGAATATTAAGCCAGGTAGAATTTGTTTTGAGATGGCTGGGGTTAATGAGGAACTTGCTAGAAAAGCGTTAACGTTAGCAGTTCACAAATTACCATTTAAATGTAAAATTGTAAGTAAAGTGAGTGAAAATGACTTATTCTGATATTAAAGATAAAAGCTTACAAGAGCTAAACGAGTTATTAAAAGAGAAAAAGGTGCTTCTTTTTGAATTAAAAGCTAAGCTAAAAACTATGCAGTTAACAAATACTTCTGAATTAAACGTTGCGAAAAAAGACATCGCAAGAATTCAAACAGCTATTACTGCAGCTAAAGCTAACTAAGGATCCAAACTATGAGTACACATAAAAGAGAGATTCAAGGTGTTGTGGTAAAACATTCTGGAGATAAAACTGCTTCTGTATTAGTTACAAGATCAGTATTACACCCTAAATACCACAAGACTGTTAAGAGATTTAAGAAATATTTAGTTCATGATGAAAAAAATGAATTAAATGAAGGTGACACTGTAATTGCTATTGAGTGTAGACCTTTATCAAAAACTAAATCTTTTAGATTAAAGACTATAGTTGCTACAGGAGTTAAATAATGATTCAAAGTTTTACTAGATTAAATGTAGCGGATAACACTGGTGCTAAAGAGATCATGTGTATTAAAGTATTAGGTGGTTCTAAAAGAAGATATGCTTCAGTTGGTGACGTTATTGTTGCTTCTGTTAAAAAAGCACTTCCTACAGGAAAAGTTAAAAAAGGTCAAGTAGTTAAAGCAGTAGTTGTAAGAACTCATAAAGAAGTTCAAAGAGAAAATGGTTCATTAATTAGATTTGATGACAATGCGGCGGTTATCTTAGATGCTAAGAAAGAGCCTATTGGAACAAGAATTTTTGGACCAGTTGCTAGAGAAGTTAGATATTCAGGTTTCATGAAAATCGTTTCACTTGCACCGGAGGTATTATAATATGGCAGTTAAATTAAAAATCAAAAAAGGTGATACAGTTAAAATCATCGCTGGTGATGACAAAGGTAAAACTGGTGAAGTTTTAAGAGTTATCCCATCTAAAATGCAAGTAATCGTTAAAGATTGTAAAGTTGCTAAAAAAACTGTTAAGCCTGATCAAGACAAAAACCCTAATGGTGGTTTTGTAAACAAAGAGATGCCATTGGATATCTCTAATGTAGCAAAAGTAGAAGGTGAGTAATATGGCAAACAGATTACAAGAAAGATATAAAGCTGAAATTAAACCAGCTTTAGAAGCTGAGTTCCCAAAAAACAAAATGTTAACTGCTAAGTTAGAAAAAGTAGTTATCTCTGTTGGTGCTGGTGAAGCTATGAAAGATAGTAAATTAATGCAAAACATTCAAGATACTATCTCTTTAATTGCAGGTCAACACGCAGTTCAAATTATTGCTAAAAAATCAGTTGCTGGTTTTAAAGTAAGAGAAGGTATGCCTGTAGGTGTTAAAGTAACACTTAGAGGTGAGCAAATGTATGCATTCGTTGATAAATTATGTTCTGTTGCATTACCTAGAGTTAAAGACTTCCAAGGTTTAAATAGAAATGGTTTTGACGGAAGAGGAAACTTTAACTTTGGTCTTAATGAGCAATTAATGTTCCCAGAAGTTGTATATGATAATATCATTACTACTCATGGTATGAATATTTCTATCTCAACAAGCTCATCTTGTGATAAAGAGGCTTATAGACTTTTAGAGTTAGTAGGAATTCCATTTACAAAAGGTAGAGAATAATGGCAAAGAAATCAATGATCGCTAAGCAACAGAGAGCTGCAAAGTTCTCTACTAGAGCGTATACAAGATGTTCAGTATGTGGTAGACCACATTCAGTTTATAGAGATTTCGGTCTTTGTAGAGTTTGTTTAAGAAAAATGGCTAACGAAGGTTTATTACCTGGTGTTAGAAAAGCTAGTTGGTAAGGAAATAAAGCTATGATGAATGATATAATCGCAGATGCTTTAACTAGAATTAGAAATGCAGCAATGAGAAAGCTTGAAGTAGCTACTTTGTTACATTCTAATACAGTTGTAGGTATCTTAACAGTATTAGAAGCGAAAGGTTACATTGAGTCTTTCAAAGTTGTTGATGGAACAAACAATAAAAAAACTATTCAAGTTGCATTAAAATATGACGAATCTGAAAATTCTGTAATCAATGAGATTAAAAGAGTTTCAAAATCAGGAAGAAGAGTTTATAAAGGTTCTTCTGAATTAAAAAATTTCAAAAATGGATATGGTACAATCATTGTTTCTACAAACAAAGGTATTATTGCTAACGATGAAGCGTTTGCTTCTAATGTTGGTGGTGAAGTACTATGTACAGTTTGGTAGGGGTTAGATAATGTCAAGAATTGGAAAACAACCTATCGCAATCCCATCAGGTGTTGAAGTAACAGTTGATGGTACACTTGTAAGTGTAAAAAAAGGAAATAAAGTTTCTACAGTTGAAACTCATGGAAGAGTTGAAGTTGTAATTGAAAATAATACTATTGTTCTATCAAGAGTTGGAGAATCACAAGAATCTTCAGCTTTCTGGGGAACTTATAGAGCATTATTAAACAATGCTATTGTTGGTTTATCTGAAGGTTTTACTAAATCTTTAGAAATCAACGGTGTTGGTTATAGAGCTGCTGTAAAAGGTAAGGTTTTAGAATTACAATTAGGTTACTCTCATCCAATTAACTATGAAATAGCTGATGGATTAGAAATCACTGTTGAAAAAAACATTATTAACGTAAAAGGTGCAGACAAACAACAAGTTGGTCAAGCTGCTGCAATTATTAGAGGCTTTAGAAAACCAGAACCATACAAAGGTAAAGGTGTTAAATATACTGATGAGCATATCATCAGAAAAGCCGGAAAAACTGCTAAGAAGTAAGGTGTAAAGAATGAGTAGAGCAAAAGATATAGCTAAAAAGAATTCTTTAAGAATCAAAAGAAAAAGAAGAGTAAGAGGTTCTATTTCTGGAACTGCTTCTAAGCCAAGAGTTTCGGTTTTTAAATCTAATAAATATTTAAGTGCACAAGCAATTAATGATGTTGATGGTGTTACACTAGCTTCAGTTAATTCTAAAGCTTTAGATTTAAAAGTTAATAGAGATAATGCAGTTAAAGTTGGAGCACAATTTGCTGAAAATTTAAAAGCTGCTGGGATTGATACAGTTGTATTTGATAGAAATGGTTACCTATATCACGGTGTAATTGCTGCTTTTGCACAATCGCTAAGAGATAACGGTATCAAATTATAAGGGTTAATGATGGCAGTTAATAGAGAAGATTTTCAAGAAGCAATCGTTAAAATTGGAAGAGTAACAAAAGTTGTAAAAGGTGGACGAAGATTCAGATTTACAGCTTTAGTTGTTGTTGGTGATAAGAACGGTACAGTAGGATTTGGAACAGGTAAAGCTAAAGAGGTTCCTGATGCAATTAAAAAAGCTTTAGATGACGCATTTAAATCTTTAGTTTCTGTTTCTATTAAAGGAACTACAATTGCACATGATATTGAGCATAAATATAATGCAAGTAAAATATTATTAAGACCAGCATCTGAGGGTACAGGACTAATTGCAGGTGGTGCAGCTAGACCAGTTCTAGAGCTATCAGGAGTTAAAGATATTATTGCAAAATCTTTAGGTTCTAACAATCCTAACAACTTAGTACAAGCTACAGTTGAAGCATTAGCTAGAATTAAAGGATAATCGATGACATTAGAAAATTTACAACCAGCAGCTGGAAGTACAAAAGGTGTTAAAAGAGTAGGTAGAGGTCAAGGTTCAGGAATGGGTAAGACTTCTACAAGAGGACAAAAAGGTCAAAAATCTAGATCTGGATACAAAATTAAGAGACATTTTGAGGGTGGACAAATGCCACTACAAAAAAGAACTCCTAAAATTGGATTTACATCAAGAGTAGTTAAACCTTACTCAATTAACGTAGATAGAATTAAGCAAGTTGCAGAACTAGAAGAGATTACATTAGAGACAATTAAATCTGTATATAAATTGTCAAAATCAGTAACAAAAGTTAAATTAGTTGGATCTTGCGCTAAAGATTTAGCTACTAAGATTAAAGACGAAAACGTTACAACTACTGGTAAATAGTTATGAGTAAAGATCTAATAAATAAGATTCTTATTACATTAGGTTTTATATTTCTATACAGAGTACTGGCTTATGTGCCAGTACCTGGTGTAAATATTGACGTAGTAAAAGAGTTTTTTGACTCAAATGCAAACAATGCATTAGGTCTAGTTAATATGTTTAGTGGAAATGCAATCGAAAGATTATCTATTATTTCACTAGGTATTATGCCTTACATTACAGCTTCTATTATTATGGAACTTCTAGCAGCAACTTTCCCAGCACTTGGTAAAATGAAAAAAGAACGAGATGGAATGCAAAAATATATGCAAATCATCAGATACGCAACAATTGTAATTACTTTAATTCAAGCAGTTGGTGTTTCTATGGGTCTTAATTCTTTAACCGGAAAAAGTGGACAAGGGGCAATTTCAATTGATATGGATACTTTTATTGCAGTTTCAGCAATTTCAATGTTAACAGGAACAATGCTTCTAATGTGGATTGGTGAACAAATCACACAAAAAGGTATTGGAAATGGTATTTCATTAATCATTTTTGCAGGTATCGTTTCTGCGATTCCAAGCGCAATTGGTGGTACAATTGATTTAGTAAATAATGGACAAATGAGTTTCTTAACTGTTATTGCCATTTTACTTATTATCTTAGCTACTGTTGGAGCTATTATTTATGTTGAATTAGGTGAGAGAAGAGTACCTGTTTCCTATTCAAGAAAAGTAATGATGCAAAATCAAAATAAAAGAGTTATGAATTATATTCCTATAAAAGTGAATTTATCTGGAGTTATTCCAGCGATTTTCGCATCTGCTATTTTGATGTTTCCAGCAACTGTTTTACAAGGTAGTCAAAATGAGATATTACTAGCTATTTCTGATTATATCAGTCCAACTAGTTATACTTTTAACTTATTGATGTTCTTATTTGTAGTTTTCTTTGCATTCTTTTATGCATCAATTACATTTAATGCAAAAGATATTTCTGAAAACCTTAAGAAACAAGGTGGATTTATTCCAGGTGTTAGACCAGGAGCTAGTACTGCTAATTTCTTAAATGAAACAGCTAGTAGGTTGACTTTTTGGGGTGCAATATATTTAGGTGCTATTTCAACTGTTCCTTGGCTTTTAGTTAAGTCTATGGGAGTTCCATTTTATTTTGGTGGGGTTGCTGTTTTAATCGTTGTTCAAGTTGCTATTGATACAATGAGAAAAATTGAAGCTCAACAATATATGAATAAATATGAAACACTAAGTGCAGTTGGTTTATAAATAATTATGGCTATACCATTAAGAAAACCAAACGAAATTGAAAAACTTCGCACAGCAAGCAATGCTGTTGCGAAGACTCTTAAATATCTTGAAGAAAATGTGAAACCAGGTATGACTTTACTTGAAGTTGATACTATGGGTGAAAAATTCTTAAATGAATTAGGCGCTAGACCATCATTCAAAGGCCTATATGGTTTCCCAAATGCAGTTTGTACATCACTTAATGAAGTTATTATCCATGGAATTCCATCAAATACAGTTTTACAAGAGGGTGATATTCTTGGAATTGATATTGGTAGTGAAATTGATGGATGGTACGGTGATGCTGCTATTACAATGCCTATTGGAAAGATATCAAAAGAAGATGAAGAGTTAATTGCATGCGCAAAAGACTCTTTATATTATGCTATAGATATTATAAGAGAAGGTATGCGATTCAAAGAGTTATCTCAAGCAATAGAAAAATTTATTGTTGATAGAGGATATCAACCATTGGTTAGATTTTGTGGTCACGGTATTGGTAAAAAACCACATTGTGAACCTGAGATTCCTAACTATTTAGAGGGACCAAATGCTAAATCTGGACCTAAAATTAAAAATGGAATGGTATTTTGTCTAGAACCTATGATTTGTCAAAAAGATAGAGAACCTGTTATTTTAGATAATAATTGGGATGTTGTATCTAAAGATGGATTAAGAGCTAGTCATTATGAACACACAGTTGCTGTTATAAACGGTAAAGCAGTAATATTAAGCGATGTATAGAAGGAAAAATTTTGGCAAAAGATGATGTAATTGTAATTGATGGTAAAGTAATTGAAGCTTTACCAAATGCAATGTTTAGAGTTGAATTAGATAATGGACATGTTGTACTTTGTCATATCTCAGGTAAAATGAGAATGCACTATATTAAAATTTTACCAAGTGATAAAGTTAAAGTAGAAATAACACCATACTCTTTAGATAAGGGTAGAATTACTCACAGATATAAATAAAAATTATTTTAATTAGAGAATGTAACAAAATCTTGTACTTTCTCTAATTATTATTGTTTTTTTTATTATTTATTGATATAATACTTCATATTATTAATTTGGATGTATTATGGATAAACTTACAGAAGAGACTTTAGCCTCCCTTTTATCACAAAATATTGTAGCTACTCCTAAAAATTATGCTAGAGAGTTTTATAAACTAGCTAAAGAGAGTGACACAAACTTCGAAGATATTGAAAATTTAGAATTTATTTTGCATAATTTATCTGAAGAAGAACTAAATGAATTAAAAGAAAATAAAGTTATTATTGCTACTGATTTATTAAATGTTACATCTAAAAGAATTAAAAAAAGTGATACATTAAAGTTTATTAATGCTTTAGCTGAAATTATTAAACCCTCAATTGACCAAACTATTTATCAAAAAATTGAAGAAGTTATTTTTGATTTAATTAAAACTCCTGAAAAACTTGTTGATGATTCTACTATACACAAAATATTAAATATTACAAATGAGAGAGTTGAGTTAGATAGGGCTAGTTTAAAAGATAAATCAGAGGATATTAAAAAATTTATTAATTTATTAGTTAAAGAGTATGAAAAGTCTTTAATTATAAGTAGTAATAGCAGTGATAAGTTACTTGATATTAAGCATGAACTAGATGATTTAAATTTTTCTAAACATTCAAATAGAGAGATTGAATTACTTTATTCTAAATTAACAAAAATTGTTTTTGAATTAGAAACCAATATTGAGAGTTCAAAACTTGAATTAGTAAAAGGTAGAGATGAGTGCAATACTCTACAAAATGATATTAAAAAATTACAAAGCGATTTAGAAAAACTAAAAAAAGAGAAAGATATTGACTTTTTAACTGGGGTATTAAATAGACGAGGTTATACAAATACAATACTACAAATAGAAAAAAAATATTCAATGTTAAACTCAAAATATGCAATTGTTTTTTTTGATATTGATGATTTTAAAGATATAAATGATAGTCATGGGCATGATTGTGGTGATGTTGTACTAAAAACATTTGCTACTATATTACATAAGATGATGAGAGAATCAGATGTTATTTGTAGATATGGTGGTGAAGAGTTTGTGGCTTTAATCTCTTATAAAGAGAAAGATGAAGTTATTAGTTATGTTAAAAGAGTAAAAGATATTATTGTTAAACATAAATTTGTTTATACCAATGATATAAAATTAAAAGTTAGATTTTCAGCTGGTATTGCATTTAGAGATAATTATAACTCCTATGAAGATACAATAAAGTATGCTGATATTTTACTTTATAAAGCAAAACATGAGGGTAAAGATAAAACTATACTTGATAATGGCCAAATTATTTAGAAATAGATAAATTTAAAAAAAAGCGATTTTTATGTACAATTGCATATGACTAAAAAATTACAAAGTAAAATTCTTTATCAACTTCATTTTCTTAAATCAATAGGTTATGAATATACTGAAAATATAAATTTTCAACAAACTAATAAAGAGCATCAAACCCTTCCAAATAAAATTGATGAATTAAAAGAGATTGTTGATAACTGTTATTTATGTCAATTATCAAAATTTAGAGAGAATGTTCTTTTTGGACAAGGAAATATTAATTCAAAAGTTATAATCTTAAAAGAGTCCCCAAGTGTTAGTGAAGATGAATTAGGTGAGTTTTATGTTGGTAAATCAGGTGAATTACTATCTAAAATGATTCAAAATGTCTTAAAAATTAATCTTAATGAAGTTTATATTACAAATATTGTTAAATGTGTTTCAACAAACGGTACAATTTCAAAAGAGCATGTTAATTATTGTAAATCCTATCTTTTTAAGCAAATAGAGATAATCAAACCAAGATTAATTGTAGCCTTAGGTGAGGGTGTTTATCACTATCTTACAAATGATAATGCCTCATTCAATGAAATTAGAGGTAAAGTTATAAATTATAACGATTTTGATATTATATGCACCTATGAACCTAGTTTTTTATTAAGAAATCCAAGTTCAAAAAAAGAGGCATATGTTGATATGTTAAAAATTAAAAGTTTAATGGAGAATATGTGAAAAGTTTATTATTAATTATTAGTACAATATTTTTATTTACAGCTTGTATGAATAAAGAAATAGCAATAAAAAAACCTGAAAACACTCAAAATGTAAAAGTTTCAAATGCAAAAGAGTCGATTAGTTATGAGTATATTAAGAGTGAAGAAGTAGTTGAAGAGAAAAAGCTTGATTTATTTGTTGACAATGGCGGTGATTTTAGAGTTGCTATTGTTTTTCCCTCAAAGGTTGTTGGAAAATATGGTAATAGTACAATAAATAGTGTAATTGGATATTTACTTTTTAAAAATAGTAAATTTGAAATAGAGTCTTTTGATAGTGAAGATGAGAGTATTGAAAATATAATTTCTACTTTTGAAGAGCTTAAAAACAAAGGCTATAATAAAGTAATAGCACTTTTTACAAAAAACTCACTAAGCACAATAAATAATATCTCACAAATAAGTGGTATGCAGGTATATTTTCCTTTATTAGAAAAGTCAGATTCAGTTTATGAGTCATCACCAAACTTTATTTATGGTTCAATATCTTATTTAAATCAGATGGAAGAGTTATTAAAGTTATCTGAAGATAATAATGCACAATTTTATGAAGAATCAAATATTGGATATAAGTTAAAAGCTATTTATGAATCATTGGTTCAAGATATTGTTGTTAATCAAAATATAAAGATTATGAATAATAATTTTAAAGATATTGTTACAAATGAGAGATTAAAACATACAAACTTAATGATAAATACACCTATAGTAAAATCATCAATAATTCTTTCACAACTATATGCTTATGAGGTTGAAAATGGAGCAATATTATCAACACAGTTAAATTACAATCCACTTTTGATTTCACTAACCCAATATGAAGATAGATTAAATTTAATTTTAGCAAACTCTATTGAAGATACTGATGATATTTTAACTGAAACATTAATTTTACTTGATACTGATGTAAAATATAATTGGGTTAATTACTCTTCTTTAGTAGGAATTAACTATATTTTTTCTAGAAATAGTGATAATTTGATTAAAAATCAAATTATAGATTCTCAAGTAATTTACAACTCTAATTTATTTTTTAGTACAGAAAATAGCTTTAAAAAGCTAGAGCTTAACTAACTTAAAAAAACTCTCAACAACTTTTGGATATAATCGCGTATATTTTATAAGGGGCTTTAGGCCCTGTTTTGGAGCATAAATTTGAGAACGCATTATTGTACGGAAGTTACAGAAGCATTAATTGGACAAGAAGTTACTGTTGCTGGTTGGGTAAACAGTAGACGTGACCACGGTGGTATTATTTTTATAGATTTAAGAGATAAGGGTGGAATTGTTCAATTAGTTGCTGATCCAGTTGATTTAGCAGATGCTGAAAAAGTTAGAGATGAGTTTGTATTAATTGCAACAGGAACTGTTAGAGCAAGAGGTGAGGGTTTAGAAAATCCAAACTTAGTAACAGGAAAAATCGAAATAGTTTTATCAAATTTAGTTATTGAAAATAGATCAAAACCTATGCCATTTGATTTAGGTGATGATAAAGTTAATGAAGAGATTAGATTAAAAAATAGATTTTTAGAGCTTAGAACAAAAAGATCTTATGATATTTTTAAATTAAGAAGTACAGCTAATATTGCTATTAGAAACTGTTTAAATGAATTAGATTTCTTAGATGTTGAAACTCCTATTTTAACAAAATCAACTCCAGAGGGAGCTAGAGATTATTTAGTTCCATCAAGAGTTCATGGTGGTGAATTTTACGCACTTCCACAATCTCCACAACTATTTAAACAACTACTTATGGTATCTGGATTTGATAAATATTTTCAAATTGCAAAATGTTTTAGAGATGAAGATTTAAGAGCTGATAGACAACCTGAATTTACTCAAATTGATGTTGAGATGAGTTTTTGTACTCAAGAAGATGTTATTAAAGTTGCTGAAAAATTAATTCATGATACATTTAAAGCTTGTGGTAAAGATGTTCCTACTACTTTCCCAAGAATTACTTATGCTGAAGCTATGGAAAAATATGGTTCTGATAAACCTGATTTAAGATTTGATATGCCAATGGTTGATGTAATTGATATTTTTGCAAGGTCAACAAATGAAATTTTTGCTGAAATAGCAAAAGATAAAGCACACAATAGAATCAAAGCAATTAAGTGTCCAAATGGTGATAATCTATTTTCTAAAAGACAAATGAAAGGTTTTGAAGATTATGTTAGAAAGTTTGGAGCTAAAGGTTTAGGATATTTTCAAATGAAAGAGGATGGATTAAAAGGTCCATTAACTAAATTCTTCTCAGAAGCTGATTTAGAAGAGATTGTAAAAGTAACTGAACTTGAAGTTGGTGATGTTGTATTCTTTGGAGCTGGTCATAAAAAGATAGTTTGTGATTATATGGGAAGATTTAGACTTTATTTAGCTGATCAAATGGATATTGTACCTAAAGATACTTATGAGTTTGTATGGGTTGTTGATTTTCCTATGTTTGAAGTTGAAGAGGGTAAAATCAAAGCTTTACACCATCCATTTACTATGCCTAAAGATTTAAATAAAGAGAATCTTGAGGATATTGAATCTATTGCTTATGATATTGTATTAAATGGTACAGAACTTGGTGGTGGAAGTATAAGAATTCATAAAGAGCATATTCAAAATGAAGTATTCTCTCTTATGGGAATTAGTGAAGAAGAAGCTCAAGAGAAATTTGGTTTCTTACTAGATGCACTTCAATTTGGTGCGCCTCCACATGGTGGTTTTGCTATGGGTCTTGATAGAATGATTATGTTATTAGCTGGAACTGATTCTATTAGAGATGTTATTGCATTCCCTAAAACTCAAAAAGCTCAATGTCTTATGACTAAAGCTCCTTCAGTTGTTGATGAAGAACAACTAAAAGAGTTAAGTATAAGAATTAGAAAACAAGCTAACGTTTAGAATATTAGTTTTTATTTAAAAGAGGAGTTTTAACTCCTTTTTTATACACTTCCTTATGAAAAAAATATTACCTCTACTTTTTGTTTTATCAGTTTATCTTAATGCTTTATCTACTTATACAGTAACTATTCCTCCACATAAATTTTTCTTGGAAAATATTGGGCAAAGTAAGATTAAAGTAAAAGCTATTTATGAAAATATTGATTATACTAAGAAAATACCACATAGTCATTTTAGAAAAGTTGCTTTTAGTGATGTATATTTTACTATTGGTTTAGCAATAGAAAAAGAGTATGAAAAACATATTAAAGATTTTAATGATGAGATTGAGGTAATTGATACTTCAAAAGATATAGAAAAAGAGATGTATGATAATACTCAAAACCCTTATATTTGGTTAGACCCATTAAAGGTTAGAGAAGTATGTGATGTTATGTTAGCGGTTTTGATAAGAAATGACCCCTCAAATAAAGAGTATTTTGAATCAAATTATAAAACATTTATAGGTGAATTAGACAAAATATTTTTAAGAATAAAGAGTGCTCTTTTTTATTCAAGAAATGGAGTTTTTGTTTATGATGGAAAATGGGACTATTTTTTAAAAAGATTTGATGTAAGATATTACAAAGCTGAAAATAAAATTTTAGGCGGTACAAACTTTTCAAAAATAAATAGACTAAGTCGTGATAAAAATATAAGATATATTTTAGTTGATAAAACTATAGCTTATGAGGTTTATAGCTCTTGGTCAAATGCAAATAATATAGAGATTATACAAGTAGATATCTTTTCATATGATTGGTTATCAGATCTTTTCGTTCTCTCTGAAAAATTATCAAAAGAGGAATAAAATTGTTTTTACCTACTACAAAAGAAGAGATGGAAAAACTTGGCTGGGAACAGTGTGATGTTATTTTAATCTCAGGAGATGCTTATATAGATTCTCCATTTATTGGTGTGGCTGTTGTTGGAAGAATACTTGAAGCTATGGGTTTTAAAGTAGGAATTATAGGACAACCTAATTTAGAAGATGGTGATATTACAAGATTGGGTGAGCCAAGATTGTATTGGGGTGTTAGTGGTGGAAGTATTGATTCTATGGTTTCAAACTACACAGCAACTAAGAAGTTTAGAAATAGTGATGACTATACTCCAGGTGGTAAAAATGATAAAAGACCTGATAGGGCAACACTTGTTTATACAAATCTTATAAGAAGACATTTTAAAAATACAGTTCCTATAGTTTTAGGTGGAATTGAAGCTAGTTTAAGAAGAGTTACACACTATGATTATTGGACTAATAAACTTAAAAAACCAATTCTATTTGATGCAAAAGCTGATTATTTGATTTATGGTATGGGAGAGATGGCAATTAGAGAGTTTACCCATGCAATAGCAAATGACTTAGATGCTACAAGAGTTAGGGGAGTTTGTTATATCTCAAAAGAAGAGGTGAGTGATTATATCCAACTTCCAAGTCATGCTGATTGTTTGGAAGATAAAGAGAAATATATTGATTTATTTGACCATTTTTATCAAAATAATGACCCTATAAATGCAAAAGGGCTTTGCCAAAAAGTGGATACTAGATTTTTAATACAAAATCCACCATGTGATTATTTAGATGAAAAAGAGATGGATGAGATTGCTGATTATCCATATACAAGAGAGTTACACCCTTTTCATAAACCTCAAGGAAAAGTAAAATGTTTAGAAACAATAAAATTCTCTATTCAAACTCACCATGGATGTTGGGGTGAGTGTAACTTTTGTGCTATTGGTGTTCATCAAGGAAGAACAATTCGTACAAGAAGTGAAGCAAATATTTTAAAAGAAGCAAAAGAGTTTACTAAAATAAAAGATTTCAAAGGAATTATCTCTGATGTTGGAGGTCCAACTGCTAATATGTATGGATATGAGTGTGGTAAAAAGCTTAAAAAAGGTACATGTGATGATATTAGATGTGTAGATTTTGATAGACTTTGTAAGGTTATGAAAGTTGACCACTCAAGACACTTAAAACTTCTTAGAAATATAAGACAAGTACCAGGAGTTAAAAAAGCTTTTGTTGCTTCAGGACTTAGATATGATTTTATAAGTGCTGATAAAAAGCATGGATATGAGTATTTAAAAGAGCTTGTAAACCACCATATATCAGGACAAATGAAAGTTGCACCTGAACACACCTCTGATAGGGTTTTAAAACTTATGGGAAAACCTGGAAAACAGCCTTTGATTGAGTTTAAAGAGATGTATGATAGATTAAATAAAGAGGCTGGTAAAAAGCAGTTTTTAACATACTATTTAATTGCAGCACATCCAGGATGTGAAGAGAAAGATATGCATGAGCTTAAACACTTTACAAAACATGAATTAAAAATGAATCCAGAACAAGCTCAAGTATTTACACCAACACCTGGAACTTATTCAAGTGTGATGTATTATACAGAGATGGATCCAGAGACTAGAAAAAAGATATTTGTAGAAAAAGATATAAGAAGAAAAGAGAAACAAAAAGATATTGTTATTGATAAATCTTATTATCAAAGAAGAAAAACTAATGGAGCTTCAATGCAAAGCTAAAGGATGCTTATGAAATATATTTTAATATCTCTATTTTTAGTTTTTAATTTATATGGCTCATCTTCAAAGTTTATTGAAGAGATGAAATATGAGACTAATTATGATATTGCACTACAAAAGGCAAAAGAGAATAATAAGATTATTATGATGATTGCTAGTGCAAATTCATGCCCTTGGTGTAGAAAACTTGAGAGACAAACACTTAAAAAAGATGAGATAAATGATATTATTCAAAAAAATTTCATACCTTTGGCTGTTGATCAAGATTTAAAAAACTACCCAGATAAATATGAAGTAAAAGTTGTACCAACAATTTATTTTATAAATCCAAAAGATGAATCTCTTGTAAAAAAGGTTTTAGGTTATAAAAATAGAAAAGATTTTAAATTAATTTTAGAAGAAATAGTAAAATGAAAAAGTTAATACTCTTACTATTTTTAGCTCTATATTCCTATGCAATTACTCCTTTTTCTTTAGAGAATTTAAAAGAGCTAAATGTAAAGTTTTTAAATAAACAAAAAACAATATCTGATGAATTAGCTGAAAAAATCACAAAAAAAGTAAAAGAAAAATTAGAAAACATAGGAATAAAAACAAAAACTGATAAATATTCATATTTTAAAATGAGTATAAAAATTGATAAATTTGGGGAAACTACATTTGTTAGAACTCTTATTATGGTTCAAGAGGATGTGGAAATTTTAAGAGATGAACCCTTTAAATTTATGGCTTTAACTTATGAAAAAAGAGATGATTTTGAAGCTGAGAATTCTGAGTAAATATGAAAGATTAAAAAAAAGGGGGGAAGATAAATATCTTCCCCCCTTTTTTTGCTTTTAATACTAAATAGATTTTGATTATGAAAGTGAAGCCATCATATCAGCTGTAACTTCTGAAACATCTTTTGTTCCATCAAGTTCCATAAATACACCCATTTGTGTATAAAAATCAATAAGTGGTGCTGTTTGTGCATGATATGCTTCTAATCTACTTTTTACAGTCTCAGCATTATCATCTTTTCTAATAATTAATTCACCACCACAATAATCACATACATTTTCAACTTTAGATGCATTAAACTCTACATGGAAAGATGCTCCACATTTTGAACATACTCTTCTTCCTGTAATTCTTCCAACAATTAATTCATCTGGAACATTTAAAGAGATTACTTTATCTAAAGATATTTTCATGTTTGACATTAATTCACTTAAAGCTTCAGCTTGTGCTAATGTTCTTGGAAAACCATCAAGAATAAAACCATCTTTACAGTCAGCTTCAGCTAATCTATCTTTGATAATACCAATAATAGTTGAATCAGGAACTAATTTACCCTCATCCATAAATTTTTTAGCTTCCATTCCCATATCTGTTTTGTCAGCAATTGCAGCTCTTAAAATATCACCTGTTGAGATTTGTGGAATATTATATTTTTCAATTAAAAATTTTGCTTGTGTTCCCTTACCAGCCCCTGGTGCACCAAATAGCATTAAATTCATATTTACTTTCCTTAGTTTTCTTGTATTGTATAGAAAAAGCTTTTAATAACAAATAAAAAATTTAAATGATTTTAGATATAATCTTAGCACTTAAATTCAACTAAGGGCATAAATGAAGAAACTATTTTTAATTATTGGAGCACCTGGAAGCGGTAAAACTACGGATGCGGAGTTAATTGCTGCAAAACATGATAATATCACACACTATTCAACTGGAGATATGTTTAGAGCTGAAGTTTCAAGTGGAAGTGATAGGGGAAAAATAATTGATACTTATATAAGTGTTGGTAATATAGTGCCAATTGATATAGCTATTGAGACAATTTTAGGTGCAATTAAAAATGCTTCAACAGATGTTGTAATTATAGATGGTTATCCTAGAAGTTTTGAGCAAATGAATGAGCTTAATAAATATTTAGCAAATGAGATTGAAGTTGAATTGATTAATGTAATTGAGGTTGTAGTATCTAAAGAGGTTGCATGTGAGAGAGTTTTAGGGCGTTCAAGGGGAGCTGATGATAATGTTGAAGTTTTCAACAATAGAATGAAAGTTTATACAGAACCTTTAGCTGAAATTCAAGAGTTTTATGGAAGAAAAAATCTACTTCATAAAATAAATGGTGAAAGAACTATTGATGAGATAGTTGATGATATGGATTGTTTTATTCAAAGTAGGATTTAGTCATTATGATAAATTTTTACTCAGTAATAATTGGAACTGAATTATTAAATGGGCGTAGAAAAGATGCCCATTTCTCTTTTTTAAATGAGCAACTTCTTCTTCGTGGTTGGACTCATAAAGCATCTTTTGTTATTGAAGATGATGTAAAACTTATGGAAAATATTTTTAATCTTATAAAAGCTGATGAAAGCAGTGTAATGTTCTGTTTTGGTGGAATTGGCTCAACTCCTGATGATTATACAAGGGAGATTGCTTCAAAGGTTTTTAGAGAGGGTAAAAGTGAATATCATGAAAAAGCAAAAGAGTTAATTCTTAATCAATTTGGAGATGAATCTTATCCCCACAGAATAGAGATGGCATATTTACCAATAAATGCAAAACTTCTTAAAAATGTAGTTAATAATGTACCTGGTTTTTATTTAGATGATAGATTCTTTTTTACACCTGGTTTCCCATCTATGAGTCAAAGTATGGTTATTGAGGCTTTAGATAGATATTATAAAAAAAATAGTCTTGAAAAATATAGATTAACACTAACTGCTTTTTGTGGTGAAAATGATTTAATTGATATTATGAAAAAACTACCAGAAGATGTTGAATTATCCTCTTTGCCTAAACTAATTGATGGGAAAAGAAGTGTTGTTTTATCTCTTAGTTCATATAATAAAGAAGTTTTACCAAAAGAGTTTGCTATGTTTACTGAGTATTTAGAAAAAGAGAATATAATTTATGAGTTAAAAGATTTAAACTAATATAATTTATGGTTCATTATAGAATTTAAATTTAAATCCTTTATCTTCAGGATATTTTTCTAAATTATACTCATCCCAAACTTTTATACAAAGTTCATTACCTTTTTTAAATCCAGGTTTAGCAAAGGCGTGAGCTCTTCCCATATTTTGCCAAACACCTTGGCCTGTAGCATACATAAAAGCTAAATTACACTGGGCGCTTACATAACCTTGTTTAGAAGACTTCTCATACCACTTAACAGCCTCTTTATAATCTACATCTAAAACTATTCCTGATGTTAAAAACATACCAACTTTATTTTGAGAGGGTGCATGTCCTTTTCTTGCTAATTCTAAAAATATAGAAAGGGCTTTTTTCTCATCATGATAGATAGATTTTTTACTTAGGTAAAAAAGTGCCAAATTGTAAGCACCGGTTATATTTCCTAAATAGTAAGAGGCATTGAAGTATTTTAAAGCTTTTTCATAATCTTTATTAACATAAAGACCATCAAAGTATATTTTTCCAAGTTCAAAAAAAGCATCACTATCATCTTTTAGTGCAGCCTCTTCATATACTTTAATCTGTTCTTGCATCTTTATCTCTTCTTGTGTTAATTCAACTTCACTTGATGCAAAAAGTGAAATTGATAGAAAAACTGAGGCTAGACTCTTTTTTATCATTCTATCTCCCTTTTTAGATAAGGACTTAATGTTGTGGTTATTTCATAAGAGATTGTATTATGAAGTTTTGCTAGGGGTTTAGCATCATCAAAGATACAAACCTCTTTATCACTTGAGTTTAAAGAGAGATTATCCATAGATACTCTACCCAATAATCTATACCCTTTTGGTGTAAAATACTCTTTTTCTCCACTAATTCTCAAAAAGCCATCTCCATATCCAATATCATATGTTGAAACTTGCATATTCTCTTTTGCTTCATAAGTTCCACCATAGCCAAGGGCTTGTCCAGTTTTTAATTCTCTTGTAGAAATAACTTTTGCCCATAAGGATAAAACAGGCTTTAAATCTATATTATCCAAACCCTTATCATTTTCAATATATCCATAACTAGCTATTCCAACTCTAGCGAAATCTTCATTAAAATTTGATTCTCTAAATAGTGCACTTGAGTTGCAAGAATGGAACTTTGGGAGTGGTAAAAAAAGTTGTTCACATAATTTTTCAACTTCTTTTTTTAAAGCCCTAAATTCCCGTCTTTGCCAATAGAATTCACATGAGAGTTTATCAGCACTTCTATGGTGTGTCATAACACCTGTTAGATTAAGATTTTGCTTACAAATCCCATCAATAGCCTCTTTCAGCTTATCTTTAGGTATACCATTTCTATGCATTCCTGTATCAATTTTCAAGTGAACATTCGTGTTTTTGGGAATCTTATAAATCTCATCACATGAGTTAATAACTATGTGAAAAGTATGTGAATAAGTGTGAATATCTGTGTCAGCAAGGATTATAATTTCTTCAAAAAAATCTTGGATTTTTAATGCTTCTCTAAGGTTTTTTACGACGGCTTTTTTTATTCCAAATTCATTGGCAAGTTTAGAAATCTCTAAAAGCCCATGTCCGTAGGCATTGTCTTTTAAAACAACAGCTATCTTATCTTTTGAGCCTGCTTTTTCAGAAATAATTTTTAGATTATGAAAATAATTTTGTTTATTTAATAAGATTTTTGACAAAAAAATAACCTTGATATATAAAATTTATTGTTTATTAAAATGATTAAATATTAGAATACTATCTTTTTCATTTAAAACCTCTTTGAGATTTTCAATAGTAGCATTTTTAATACTTTCAAATGTCCCAAAAAATAGAAGAAGTTTTTTTACCTTTGCTTCACCTATACCTTTAATAGATAAAAGTGAAATCTCTTTATCTTCATTTCTCTTTTGTTTTTTGTGAAAATTAATTACAAATCTATGGGCTTCATCCCTTTGTCTTTGGATAAATTGAAGTCTTTTATCACTTGTAAGTAGTTTATATGATTTTATCTCACCATCAATTTTATAGTGAACTATATCTTTTGCCGCACCTTTTGCTCTATGGGCTTTAAAATCAACCTTTTCTTTTGCAATTGCTACAATATCTAAGTTTATACCAACAGACTCTACAATATCATATGCAAGTTTTAGTAAAGTAGAACCACCATCTATAATCCAAAGATCAGGTGCTGGATTTTTATCAAAACTATTAACTCTACGTATTAGCATCTCTCTCATTTGTGAGTATTCATCTTTTGATTCTAAATTATAGTGTCTAAACTCCTCTTTTTTGAATTTATCACTCTCCCATACAACCATAGCACCAACAGTTGCTTGTCCCATCATATGTGAGTTATCATAACTCTCTATTCTATTTGGTGTTGTTTGTAGTTTAAATAAATCTTTAATCTCTTCATAAAGTGTATTTGAGGATTTTGAGCTTTCAATTCTTAGAAGTTCATTACAGTTATTTAAAGCAATATTTATTAACTCTTTTTTCTTACCTAGTTTTGGATTTACAATATTAATATTTTTAGAAAATCTTGTTTTTAGAAAATCTTTAATTGTTTCATAATCTTCAATTTCATGGCTAATTAAAATCTCTTTTGGTAGAAGTGGAATTTCATTGTTATAGTAGTTTATTATGGCTCTTTCATAAGCTTCATTAAATAAACTATTTTCATCAAAACTATTTTCAAAATCAACTTTTAAAAAGTCATGGCTAGAAGAGGCTAGTTTTCCATCTCTTATAAACATTCTTACCACAACTGCTCTTTTTTCACTGATTTGAATAGAAAATAAATCAAGATTTTCATTTGTAGCTAAGTCCATACCTGTTTTGATTTGGGACTTTTCAATAGTTTTTATTCTATCTCTTATTTTCATAGCCTCTTCAAATCTAAACTCATTTGAGTACTCTTCCATTTTCTCTTTTAGTTTAGCAATAAGTTTTGATTTATTATATACAAAATCAAGGGAGTCATTTAATATATGAGAATATTGCTCTTTTGTGATTTTATTTTCACAAGGAGCTAGGCATTTTTTTATTTGATAAAATAAACATGCTTTTCCACCCTTTATACAAGCTTTTTTTTGAACTAAAGGAAAAGTCTCATAAATTGAGTCTAAAATATCTCTAGCACCTGTTGAGTATGGACCAAAATATTTTATATTTGAGCCTTTTAATACTCTTCTAGTAATCTCTAATCTTGGAAAATCTTCATTTAAATCAACATAAATATAAGGATAAGTCTTATCATCTCTAAGCAGGATATTATACTTAGGTTTTAGCTGCTTTATTAGGGAATTTTCTAGTATTAAAGCATCATGTTCATTGGGAACTACAATCCATTCACAGGAGTTTACCTCTGTAATCATTTTATAAATTCTAGGTGAAAGTTTATCTGAGGGCAGTAGTTTTGGAGTAAATTTAAAGTATGATTTTACTCTATTTTTTAGAACTTTTGCTTTTCCTATATAAAGTAGATGCCCAGCTTTATCAAAATATTGGTAGACACCTGCATCATTAGGTAGTTGTTTAAGTTTATTTTCTAAATCCATTTTGGGATTTTATCCAAAAAAACCTTTTTTTTCAGTCTTCTTTACCTTATCTTTTTTTAACTCACCTAATTTAACTTTATATTGAGTTATATTTTGTTTATAAGAATCAATCATAGTATCTTTAACTTCGATTTTATGCTCAAGTTCTCTTATTGTTGCTTGTTGTTTTTCTTTATCTTCTTTAAGTTTTTCAATTGTCTTTAATCTCATTTGAAGCTCTTCATTTTTCTTTTTTAACATATTTAATCTAGTAGTTTCTGAGTGTATATCATTATGTTCATATTCAGTTATTTGTGAAAGTAGCTTGTTTTTTGATTGATTGAATTTTTCCATTTTAATTTTATAATTATTTATCACATTGTCTTCTAAACTAATTTGTCTTTCAAGTTTATGAATTTGTTCAGCTAGCATACTAATTTGTTTTTTATAAGCGATTGTATTTTTTATTAGTTTACTATTTAATTCTCTTTTCTCTTCTTGCTCTTCTGTTATTACAAATCTTATTGCTATGTATTCGATTATTTCATTATTCTCAGAATCAAAAATAGGAAAAATTGTAGATTTTGCATACCAAGTATTTCCTAGTTTATCTATATTTCTAACTTTTCCTTCCCAGGTTTTTCCACTTTTTATAATTGACCAAAGTTTTTCATAAATCTCTTTAGGATTATCAGGATGTCTTACTATATTGTGATTTTGTCCAATTAGTTCATCTTTTGTATATCCTGTAACATCACAAAAAGCATCATCAACATATGTAATAATACCTTGGGGATCGGTTTTACTTATTACAGCAACATTCTCTATGATATTTGTATAGGTTTCTAGCTCTTTTTGTTTTAAGAAAAACTGTTTTTGATAGTATAATCTTTCTGCTATTTTTTTTATATTTTCATAAAGTAATGAAAAATCAATTGGTTTAACCATAAAAGAGCTAATATTTAGTTCAATAGCTTCAAATAAAATATCTTTTTCATTTCTAGCTGTTGTAAAAATTATAGGAAATTCATTGCAGCTTTCTTTAACTTTTTTTGCTAATTCTATACCACTCATTTTTGGCATATTTATATCTGTAATTATTAAATTATAGGGAGTTTTATTTGTAATAGCCTCTTGGTATTTAATATATCCATTTACGCCATTATCACAACTATCAACTTTATTTGAGATTTTTTTCAATATTTTACTTAGTTTTTCTCTAGTATCTTGTTCATCTTCAATATAAAGTATTTTTAATTCTTTAATAAACTCATTTAAATCTTTCATTGTAAACACCTTTGGTTTATTGTAACAAAAGTTTATTTTAATCTAGTTTTTAATCTGGTTATATCATCTTTATAAGATTCTACTAACTGATCCTTTAAACTTATTTTTTCTTCTAGTTCTCTTTTCTCCGCCAAAATTTTTGCATTTTCTTCTTTTAAAATCTTATTGAGTCTTATTACTTTTTGAATCTCATCATTTTTTTGTTTTAAAATATTTAATTTTTGCTCATCATTTAACTCTTTTAATTGAATCTCTGATGGTTGATTTAATTTTTCCAATTGCATTTTTTTAATTTTATTATCAAGTGTAATAACTAAATTTCTAAGTGCTTTTACATCATTTAAATACTTATCTCTTACTTTTTCAGTTTCTGATAAACTTTTTTTATGATTTACAATATTTTTTAGAAGTTTTTCATTTAAAAGTCTTTTTTGTTGTTCATCTTCTGTTGTTAAAAAAGAGATTGACATATACTCAATTATATTTTCATTTTCATCTATTACAGGTACAACAGTTGCTTTTCTAAAAAAAATTTCTTGATTTTTATCTACATTTTTAAAAGTACCTGTCCATATTTGTCCACTTGAAATTTTTGCCCAGAATTTTTCATAAAATAGAGTATCTTTTTTTTCTTTTTGTTTAAAAATACTATGATTTTTTCCAATTAACTCTTCTCTTAAATAACCTGTAGCTTCACAAAAGTTATCATTTACATAGGTGATATTTCCATTTAAATCACCTCTTGTTACTAAAGCTACACTCTCAATTACACTATAATATTTCTCAAGTTCATTGCTTTTTGAATTATATAAATATTGATAATATAGCTTTTCACATGATTTTTTAATATTTATAATTAATTTGTCAATATCAACAGGTTTTGGTACAAAATTTAAAACTCCAAGGTCAATTGCATTTAAAAGTATTTCAGAACTATTTTTTGCTGTTATAAAAATAACAGGTACATTTGTATCTAGTTCTCTAATTTTATGAACCATTTCAATCCCACTCATACGTGGCATATCAATATCTGAAATGATTAAGTCAAATTCATTATTTTTAAATTTTTTTTCTTGAAACTTTAAAAAACCATCTAAGCCATTAGCTTCAACTTCAATATTTGTAAATATTTTACTTAATATTTTAGTGAACTGTTTTCTTGTAAGTTCATCATCTTCTACAAATAAAATCTTTAAGTTTTTTGTAAAATTATCAATCTCTTTCACTTGGGCTATTCCTTTATCGTGTAACTATTATTTAGTATTTGACTTTTGTTTATGACACTAATTTTATCTTTATTATAATTAGTAGAACTTTTTTCATCTAAGATAATTAAATTAGGTCCTAATTTTTCGATTAATTTATCAATATACTGTTTTTCTAATTTTGCCAAATTAATGACTACTTTACTTTTTTTATCATTTAAATTTATATTTAAAAGCTCATTTTTATTTGTGATTTGAATAAGTTCAAAATCTTTTTGTAGTTTTAATATCAAATCAAAAAAATAGATCGGGTCATCATTAAATATAACTAGTTTTTTATCTTTTTTCTCTTTTGCATTTCTTAGGTCTAAATTATCTAAATGTAAAACATAATCATTGTTTTTTGGTAGGGTAACTTTTATTTTTGTTCCAATATTTATAATACTTTGAACAGAAATATCTCCTTTTAAGAGTTTTATTAACTCTTTTGAAATAGATAACCCTAAACCTGTTCCACCATATTTTTTTGTTGTAGTGTCATCTGCTTGTTTAAATCTATCAAAAATAAACTCAAGCTTATCTTTTTCTATACCTATTCCTTGATCTTCAACTAAAAAAATCACTTCTTCATTTTTATCTTTTACTAATAGTTTAACACTTCCCTTATGGGTAAATTTTAGTGCATTACTAATTAGATTTTTTAGAATCTGTTTTATTCTAATTTCATCTGAGTAGATAAAATTTAGAGTTTCATCAATACTATAAGTAAGTTTTATCTCTTTTTGTTGAAATTGAGGCTTAAACATCTCTATAATCTCTTTTATAAGATGGTTTATATTTACTTTATCAATATTAATATTCATATTTCCTGATTCTAGTTTTGATATATCAAGTACATCATTTATCATATGAAGTAAAAAATCTCCACTTTTATTTATTATTGTTAGGTTTTTAATTTGTTGTTCATTTAGATTATTTAATCTATTTTTTTTCATTACAGCACTAATAATATTGATTGAATTAAGGGGTGTTTTTAGTTCGTGACTCATATTTGCTAAAAATTTATCTTTTATTTTATTTGCTTCAATTGCTATGTTTTTTTGCTCTTCTAACTCATTTGTTGTTACATTAATTAAGTGTGATAATGCTTTCATTGTAGTGTTTGTGATTTTATTTTTTTTAAATTTTATATTTTCATTGTTTTTGTTTATTTGTGCTGATTCACTAAGGGCTAATATTGTCATAGTTTGGTTAAGAAATTCACTACATTTATTTGTATAAAACTCTCCATAACTAAAAAAACCACTTGTTGGCGCAATACTATTATAAGGCATTGTTTCTTGTTCTATATTTTTTGATAAGAATCTACGTCTTGCCATACATGAGTATAAAAATACTCCCTCAATATGTAGATTTTCAAATTTTTTTGTATTTATCTCACAGTTGTTTAAAATAGTTTCAGCATCACCATATGCAAATTTTACAACATCACCCTCTTGGAAGTTTCCTCCAAAAGTCAATGAACCATCATTATTATTTCTTAAAACAGCTCTAGCAATATTTAAACCATTTCTTTGAATTACAAGGGGAAACTCAACTCCAACTCCAGGTAAGCCATTTGCAACTTCTTCACCTAAATAATATTTATAGGTTTCATAAGCACTTTTATTGCAAATTGAATAGACTTTTGAACCCTCACACTTTGTGATAATTAAATCTTTTCCAATAGCTAGCCAATTAAAGTCATATTCAGTATATACTTTTAAATCATAAGATGATATTCCAGCTCCTAAAACTCCTCTTGTATAGATTTTTTCATCAGTAAAAATAAAAGTCTCTTTAAACTCTCCATTATCACCTGCTAATCCACCAGCAACTCTTACCTCACTATTGATATTTGATATTCCACTTAAAAAATTATCACCATTTGAGTGTAATCCATCTATAAAGCTAATAATTAATTTTAATTTATCATTGTCTAAATCTTTAATTAATTTTTCTCCAGCTTCTTTATAGTTTTCAAAATCTTCTGTAATATAAGTTTTTATTTCACTTTTTTCAAATATTGTAAAACTTAGTATAGTTTTACCTGTACTTACAAGACCATTAGAGATTTCCCCATCAGTTGTAGTTCCTATAATATTGATGTTTGTTAGAATAGTTTTTAATTCATTTGTTAAGTTTTTAATATAAGCTTTATCACAAAATGAAGTGAAAATTTGGCACAGCACTTTTTTAGTATTTGGTATCTTTTTCTCTTTTATGAACTTGTTCAATAAAATATTATTTATGTACTCTGTACTATAGCTAATCATTTTAATATAGGCCTTTTAAAAATTATTAATTTATTATAACATTAAAATGTATCATAAAAGTCATATTTTTCATAAAACTTACAACTTTTTGCAATAAAAGAAAATTTTCTAGAATAATTAACATAAAAATTATTAGCTTAAGTAGAGTTGATGAATTATTTTGGTAAATTTCCTTTTTATTTAGGAATCCCATATGAACTTTAGAAAACAGATAATTTATATAGCTAGAAAATCAAAAGAACTTTATTTGGAAGTTGAACTTTTTAATTTACAAAAATTATCTTTAAAACAGAAGCCTTGCTTATATTTTGAAGTGTATAAATCAGATGATTGTAAAGAGGAGTTTTTGGTTTATGAAGAGTGGGAAAGTGAAGAGTCTTATAAAGAGAGTCTTACAAAGAAGCCATTTTTAGATTTTATGAAAAAATATGATGAGTTAGTTTTGAAAAAAGAGAGTTTACCAATCATATAAAAATTTTGTTTTTCCTATGATGATATCGTGATTATCTACAAATCTATTACATCTAAGACCATTTAATTTTTTACAAATATTTTCCCATCTAATAGTATGTCCACCATTCTCTTTTGTTAAATCATTAAAAACAAACATAAGTGCGTGGGCATATTCATGTGGTAAAACATCATTAATCATATAATCACTACTCTCTTTAAATCTTTTTTTATTTAGATATATTACTATTTTTTTTGATTGATTAATTGTTGCCATTCCATATATATTTGAGGGCATTTTATTTGAAATGACTACAGGAATAGTTGAGTTTACACCAAATTTTGTTGAAGCTAAAAGCTTTAAATCATATCTTTTTTTATCTATTTGGCTTTTTATTTTAGGGTTTAGAGGTGAATTATCAAAACTATAATCTTTATACCATAAATAAGCAAGTGCAGCTAAAGCTAAAATAGTTATTAATATAAAAAAGAGTTTTAATTTACCTAAAAACATCTAAAATCTTTTATTCGTAAGCTTTTAAAAGTACATCTTTATAATGATTTAAATCTTTCATTAATGCATCACCGTCGTTGTTTATATCGGGATGATATTTTCTTGCTAACTCTTTATATCTTTTTTTTATCTCATCTTTACTAGGTTCATGGCTAAAACCAAAAAACTCTTTTGCTTTTTGAACTTCATTTATTGGAGGTTTTCTATTAAAGCCTCCATTTTGGAAGTTTTGAAAATCTTCATAATTAAATTTAAAACCTTGATTAGCACCTTGTTTGAAATTTTTGCCATCAAAGTGAAACTCAAAACCTTGGGTACTTGCTTGTTCTTTAATTTTTTTAAATTTTTTATAAATAAAGAAATATCCTAAGATAATTAAAACAGATATAATTATTAAAAAAATACCAAAGTTTGTAAATATAAGATATAAAATAAAAAATAGAATAGAAAATCTAAGAAGTCTTGAAAAAAAATAGTCTATATTACTCATAAAAAATATAATCCTTAAAAAATATTTGAAGTGAAGTATATCTATTTTTATTTTTTATATGACTTATTTATTTAATAAGAGGTAGCTCAATATAAAACTTAGCTCCATTTTTACTATTTTCAACATAAATTTTACCATTTAAATTTTTTGTAATGATTTCATAAGACATATATAATCCAATACCAGTACCCAAAGATTGATGTTTTGTTGTAAAATATGGTTCAAATATTTTATCAATAATTGACTCATCAATTCCACCGCCATTATCTTCAATAGTGACTAATCCTGTTTTTGAATCTTTTTCCATCAAATTAATCTTTATCCATTTATTTTTTGTATCATTTTTTTCTATTAAAACATCTTTAGAATTATTTAAAATATTTAATAAAACTTGCGATAAATCACCTATTACACCATTTATAAAAAGATATTCTGTTTCAAAATTTGTTTCAATACTTATATCATGGTAGTTTAAAGTAGGCTCTAAAATACTAATAGTTTTTCTAATTCTCTCTTTTACATTAAAAGTTTTTTTAGCTTTGTCCTCTTGAATATAAGCCCTAAAATTTTCTATGGTATCTGATAAATAAACACTACTCTCTTCAATAGAGTTTGCAAACATTTCAAAGTTTTTATCATCTAGGGTACCTACTTCTTTTTGAAGTCTCATTCCACTAATAGAGGTTGATATAACACTTAAAGGTTGTCTCCATTGGTGGGCTATACTATTTAGAACTTCAGCAATTGATATCATTTTTGATTGTTTGAGTATTTGAAGATTTTTTGTGTTGGTTTTTTCAATCTCTAATTTTATTTTTTTATCTAACTCTTTATTTTTATTTTGTAATTTTATATTTGATACTTTTTGTTGATAAAAAATATATAAAATCAAAAATAGTACAAAAATTAATAAAAATCCAATTTTAAAGCTAGCACTTCTAATATTAGTAATAAATTTATCTTTTTCAGTGATATATAATATAGCTACAATCTCATTTGAAACAGGATTTTTTAGAGGAATAAATGTTCTTATACTATTTTTATCTTGATTATAAATACTAAAACTACCATTTTCTTTTAGTTTATTTAACAAATTAAAGACTTTTGATTCATCTTTTGGCGTAAATTTTTCTAAAACATTTTTTTCATAATAAAACTCATCATAAGGACTATTTATATAGTTTACTTTCTCTTTTTTAAACACTTTTTTATCCACAATATCTTTTCTTATCAAAAAATTTGAATCAAGATAATAGGTATTAAATATCTCTTGGATTAAAGCTAATATATCAAAAGAGACTTCAACACTAGCTAAAAAGTTTTTGTTTTCATTAAATAAGGGATAGACAAATCTAAAACCATTATAAATTCTTCCCTCTTCAAAACCATGAATTGGCTGTTTTGTTATATTTACATAGTTTAAAGTTGGTCGAATATTAGTTAAATCATCTCCATAGATATTTGGTCTATGCATTCTTAAAAAACTAATACTATTTGGTAAATGGAAATGTAACTGTTTTACATTAAAACCCTTTAGTTTTTGATATTTATTTATCAACAACTTAAATAGTTTTTTTCTAATAATATCTTGTTCTAGGGGATTTTTTGTTTGGACATTTTTAAAAAGAGATATTATCTCTTCATTATTTATTTCTGTATTAAAAATTATATTTGATATGTCTTTATATTTATTATATATAGACTCATAGTTTAGCATATTTTGTTTTGTGATTTTATTTAGATAATCACTTTTTTCATATGAAAATTTAGTGTATAGTATTGCTATTATAAATATTATTAAAATTATAAAAACTGATTAAATTTTCATAAACAATTTTTTATACATCATAAAACCTTTCTTGATTTAAAATTATACTATAATTTATGGGGAAAATATATTTACTTAATATTTTATTAAAATTTATGATTGTAATATTATTTCTTTTAGAATTAAAAATTTTTTGGTATTATTATCAAATTAGGATAATAAATGGATTATGAAGAGTTTGAAAAAGCAGTTGATTGTTTAGGTATTTTAACAAAGTTAGATCAAAAAACTTTAAAAAAAAATTATTTAAAATTATCTAAAAGATATCATCCTGATATGGAAGAGGGAAGTGATGAAAAGTTTAGAGAGATAAATGAAGCATATAAACTTTTAAAAGAGTATATGGATAATTATAAATTCTCTTTTGAAAAAGATGAGTTTTTAGAACAATACCCATCTTTTACCAACTATAAAAACTGGAATAGATAAAGGAAATAAGAAATGTTTGATAAAAGAAAGGCAAAAGAGCTTATTTTGGCATCATTAATTGCTGATTCATATTGTTTAGGTTCTCATTGGATTTATGATGAAAAGCAGTTAGCTAATCTTGATATAAATTGGGAGGAGTTAAATCCTGCATTTTCAATTTGGCATAAGGGTAAAAAGGCAGGTGAGTTTACACATTTTGGTGACCAAATAAATATTCTTTATCAATATATTTTGGAAAATAATGATTTTGATTTAGAAAAATATGTTCCATATTGGAAAAAAAGAATGGAAGTTTATGATGGATATATAGATGGTGCAACAAAAGCTACCCTAGAAAATCTTAATCAAAATAGAGCTATTCCTTGTGGTTCTGATTCTACTGATTTATCTATTGTTGGAAGAATTGCACCTTTACTTTTAGTAAGTAATAGTAAAGAAGAGTTTTTATCAAATGTGGAAAAATTTGTAAAAGTTACACATAACTCTCCTTTAGCAATAGAGACAAGTAAGTTTTTTGCAAAAGTTTTAATGGATGTTTTAGATGATATTGAGATGATTGAGTCTATAAAAGAGAGACGTTATGAGTTCTCATCAACTATTCAAAACTATGTTAATGAGGGTTTAGCCTCTGTTGAAGAGGAGAGTTTTGAGGCAATAAGAAGATTTGGTCCTGCTTGTTCTATAGATGAGGGCTTTAGAGGTGTTATTCATCTTTTAGCTAAATATACAAACTTCAAAGAGGCATTAATCAAAAATGCCCAAGCAGGTGGGGATAACTCATCTCGTGCAATGATAGTAGCTATTTTATTTGTGGCACGTTATGGCACAAAAGTAATACCTAAAAACCTAACAAATATAAAAGTTCAAATAGATATTTAAAAATAGATATTTGAACTTAGGTTTTCAATCTGTTTTAGCATCTTTTGAGTGTTATTAAACTCAATTTGAATAGGATAAAGCTCTTTTTTATATTGTAATAAAAGAGTGGGAAAAGAGAAGACTTTGAGTTTTCTTCTTTTTTCTAAATCATTATCTAAAAGAGTTTGAGCTTTTTCTCCTAATAAATCATTTTTAAATTTTTCAAAATCCATATCAAGATTAGCTGCTAAACTCAATAAAGTCTCCATATCACTTGGATTTTTTGCTTCTAAATAATAGGCTTTTTGAATAGCATTTATCATCTCATTTTCTCTATTTTGCTCTTTAGCACAAAGAACAGCCTTACAAGCTTTATATGTATCTCGTCTTGGTTTACACTTTTTCCAAAAATCATGATTAAATTTTGTTTGGGTTCTCTCTTCTATTTCATACCAAATCTCTTCAATTTTTTGGCACATCTCTTTTGGCATAGGTTCATTAGTCTCTTTTGCTAAACCACCAACAATATTAATAACATTAATATTATTTGGCAAAGAGTTAAGTAGTTCATCATAACTTTTTTTAAAAGCATAGCACCAAGAGCACATAGGATCATGTATATATATTAGTTTTGTTTTCATAAGATTATTTTACAATTTATAGTTTTTATACAACTAAAATTTGTAAATTAAGTAAAATAAAATATAAAACTCATATAATTAGTCAAAAATAATAAAGGAGAGATTATGAGAAGATTTTTATCTAGATTTTACAGAGACAAATTTTATATTGAACTTCTAGTTGCAGGTGGATTGTTTTTTGTCGCTTTAATTTTTAATATGCTTATGGATTTTATTATTTATATGCTTTATTTTATAATTTTTCTAGAAATAACAAGAGCTATTATAAACTATGTAAGAGAACAAAGAGTTGTTTTAGCTTTATTGGTTGATGCTTTTATTATTTTAGCCCTAAGAGAATTAGTTGTAAATCTTGTTAAGATAAATAATGCAAAATTAGACTCAATAGAGGCACTATTTGCAAGTAGTTTAAACTGGAATATTTTGATTATTTCAGGAGTTATTCTTTTCTTATTAATTGTTAGATATTTAGCTGTTATAACTTCACAAAAATATTTATTAAGTAAAATAAAAGATTGTGATTGTAATGAATAGAAGTTTAAGACTTCTACTCATTTTATCCTAAAAAGTAAAAAGCTCCACTTGTAATAAATAAAATAGAGCTTATACTTAGTAAATATGCAAATGCATCTTTTTTACTATTATCTTCAAAGAAAACTTTCTTATTTTCAAATTTGTTGTAGTCAATATATTCAGTCATAATATACTCCTAATTTCTATATAATATTATTATAAGAAATAAGAGTATTAAAATAACTATATTTAGAATATTTTTATGATACCTTTTTAGTACTTTTTCTTATAGCTTAATTTCTAAAGCTATAGGACAGTGGTCACTTCCAAAGATTTCATTTAATATATATGCATTATGAATATTATCTTTTAAATCTTCACTAACATAAAAATAATCAATTCTCCAGCCAACATTATTTGCACGTGCATTTGCTCTGTAGCTCCACCAGCTATAGTTATCAGGAATATCACCTATTACATGTCTTAATGTATCAATATAACCATGAGATAAAAATTTATCTATCCATTCTCTTTCCATTGGTAAAAAGCCTGATGTCTTTTCATTTGCTTTTGGACGTGCTAAATCTATCTCTTTATGAGCTGTATTAACATCTCCACACACAATAATAGATTTTCCCTCTTTTTTCAGATTTTCACAATGCTCTAAAAATCTATCATAAAATTCCATTTTGTAAACAAGTCTCTCTTCTTTTGATTGACCATTTGGAAAATAAACATTGAAAAATGCTATATCTTTATCTCCTAGTGAAAAATGAACTTCATTTATTCTACCCTCATCTAAAATATCAACACTTGGACAATTTGATTCAAAACTTATATCTATATCACTAAATAGTGCAGTTCCAGAACGCCCTTTTATTGCCGATGAACTAGCTGTAAAATGTTTGAACTCTTTTTCAAAAATAGTTTTTGGAATTTGTTCTTTCATTGATTTTGTTTCTTGAATACCTAAAAGGTGAACATCATGTTCATCAATCCATTTCAAAGCCTCTTTCTTATCAACTGCTCTTATTCCGTTTACATTCCACGATATAAACTTGTAAGTTTTTGTCATCATTTACCTTATTTATTTTATTTTTTGTTTATCATATCTTTTTTTATTACATCTAATATTGTTTTTGGTTCACATCTTTTTCTATAATCTTCATCTACAAAAGTGTAAATAATCTCATAGTTTTTATTTATAATAAATGTTGCAGGAAGAGGTAAATCATAAGTTCCATTTCTATTTGCTTCTAAAATATCGATTTTTAGCTTGTCATAAATAGGAATTAACTCTTCATGTAATTTGTATGCAATTTTAAAATCTTTTGCTATTGTGTTATTTTTGTCATATAATATTTCAAAATTCAAAGAGTATTTATCTTTTGTATATTTTGATTTATCGGGTGTTTGGGGTGATGCTGTTATTAAAGTAGCATGTAAAATTTTAAGTTGAGAAACTATTTTTTGCAATGCATTTAATTGCATAATACAATATGGAGACCAACTACCTCTAAAAAAACATAAAACAGTATAATTGTTTTTTTCAATAATATCTTTTATATTTATTATCTTGCTATCTTGATTAGATAGGGTAAACTCTGAAATCTTATTTCCCACTTTTAATGATTTCTCTTTTAAGTTGGAATCTTTTAATCCTTGTATTACGTCGTTTATTTTATTAAACGTTTCTTCTGATACTTTTTCTTTAAAATCATGGACATAATCTTCTATACTCTTCTCTAGTGTTGGCATGTAAACTCCTTTTGTGAAAAAATAATATCACTTTTTTCACATCAAAATATGAAATATTCTTTTAGCATTATAAAAAAAGCTAACTTTAAACATATTGTAATTATATTGTATTTTTATAAAATTTAGTTGGACTTTCATGAATCAAGAGTTATTTTTAGGATTAGTTACCTTTTTTACGTCAACAGTTGCCGGTGTTATCGGCCTTGGAGGTGGTATGATGCTTATTGCAATTTTACCATCTTTTATTCCAGTTAATGCATTAATTCCCGTACATGCACTAACTCAAATGTCAAGCAACCTCTCAAGAGCGGTTTTTGGTTATAAAGATGTGAAACTTGAGGTTATACCAAAGTTCCTTTTTGGCTCACTTATAGGGATAAGTTTTTTTGCTGGAATTTTGTATTTTATCTCTTTAGAGTATGTTCCTTTGTTTATTGGAGTTTATATTTTACTCTCACTTTGGAGTGAAAAATTTAATGATAAAATCAAAAGATATGAATCTTATGTCTTAATAGGTTTTTTTCAGACAGGTTTATCTATTGTTGTAGGAGCTACAGGACCACTTGCTACTACACTACTTGTAAAAGATTATGATGATAAACATGTAATCGTAGCAACAGCAGCTGCACTTATGAGTATAACTCATATATTAAAAGTAATAGTATTTATGTTCTTTGGCTTTGTATTTTTTGATTATATTGGAATTCTAACAGCTATGATAATAGGAGCAATTGCAGGAAGTTGGACTGGAACTAAACTAAGAGATAAAATTGATGGTAAAAAGTTTTTGATTATTTTAAAAGTTTTACTATCACTTCTTGCTATTAAAATTATTGTTGGAGTATTTATTTAATGTTAAATTATCAAGAACCTGTTTATAGACCACCTGCTGAAGCAAACTCTTTAATACTTCAAATAACTATTGGATGCAGTTTCAACAAATGTAGCTTTTGCTCCATGTATGAAACAAAAAAGTTCAAAGTCAAAGAGCTTGATGAGGTTTTTAAAGATATAAATCAAGTATCAAAATATAGTGATACAAGAAGAGTATTTTTAGCTGATGGGGATGCCTTAGCTTGTGAAACAGATTTTTTGCTAGAGATTTTAAAAGAGCTTAAAAAAACTTTTCCAAAACTTCAAAGAGTATCATCTTATGCAAGCCCATATAATTTGCTAGAAAAGTCACAAGATGAACTAAATCTTTTAAGAGAAAATGGCCTTAGTTTGGTTTATTATGGAATAGAATCAGGAAATCAAGAGCTACTAAAATATATAAATAAACCAATGAATCCCAAAAAAATGGTAGAGGGATTAAATAAAGCCACAAATGCAAATATGAAAATATCAGCAACCGTAATCCTTGGGCTTGGTGGAAAAAATCTATCAAAACAACATATAGAAGATACAGCAAAACTAGTAAATGAGTGTGAGCATATAAATTATCTATCAACTTTACAACTAGGACTTACAGACTCCAAAGAGGATAACTTTTTCAAAAGATTTGAAGATAAAAATAAGCAGTTTATTTTCTGTAGCGATAATGATATGCTAGAAGAACAAAAAAGATTTATAACTCTAATAAATCCAAAAAAACCAATAATCTTCCGCTCAAATCACGCCTCAAATGCCTTGCCACTAAAAGGAACATTGCCAAAAGATAAAGATGAACTAATAGAGATTTTGAGTATGGCAAAAGATAATATAAACATGCTAAGACCTAAGTTTTTGAGAGGGTTTTGAAATAGTTATCTTAATTTCACATCGTCCCGATAGCAATTCATAAGTGCTTTAAATTTTTTCACAACCTCTTCAAAAGAGTAATAATAAAGATTAGGTTTGTGTGATTTTTTATTTTTATTCATATATAATAATTGAAGTGTTTATCTGAAACTTTTTTCGGTGTAAGAACGTTTATATAATGGAGTTTTATAATGTATGAGTTAAATAAAAATTTTATATTGTCAAAAATCAAAGAGTTAAAACCACATTATGAACAAGAGGGTTTATTGCTTCTTGGTATATTTGGTTCATATGCTAAAGGTACACAAAATCAAGATAGCGATATTGATATTTTATATGATATAAATGGTGAATTGTTTTGTAAAAAACATCCTGGTTTTTCTTCATTTAGTAGATTAAAAGAGATAAAAGAAGAACTGAGAAATATTTTTAAAACAAATATTGATTTAGCCACAATTGATAATTCAAGTAAGTTATTTAAAAATGATGCTTTAAAGGATGCTATTTATGTCTGATATTAAAAGAATCAAATTTATTTTAGAAAAAATTGAATATATTGAATCATTTATTAATAAATTTAATTCCATAGTCTATTTGCTTGAAGATAAAATGGGATTTGATGCAACTCTTTTCTCGTTCCCATCGTCCCGATGGGAATGCATACTTAAACCAACACAACTTAAAATAACTACATACATAAGAATTCCCAATCTGGAGCCTGGAAGCTAGGTCGAGATGACTCTGGCGATAAGATTAATAATTAAAAATATTACAAACTGCAATAAAATCAATCAAAGCTTAAAATATTTGTTAAAGTTCAAAAAAGGAGTATTTTATGGAAAATAAACTTTCAAATATAATTGTTGATGATAAAATATTTATTATAAGGGGTATTCATATTATGCTTGATAAAGATTTAGCTATGTTGTTTAATGTTGAAACAAGAGCTTTAAATCAATCAGTAAAAAGAAACATAGAAAAATTCCCACAAGATTTCATGTTTGAACTTACAGAAGATTAAAAAAATGAGCTTATCACAAAATGTGATAGGCTTAAAAACTTGAAGTTTAATCCATCTAAAGTTAAAGTTTTCACTGAACACGGTGTATATATGCTTTCTACAGTTTTAAAAAGTAGGGTAGCAACTGAGGTAAGTATATCCATTATGAGAACTTTTGTTAAACTTAAAAACCAGTCAGTACCTTATTTTGATATTATAAAAAGGCTTGAAAAACTTGAATCAAGTGATAAAGAAACTAAAGATTTACTATCTAGAGTAATTCAGGTTATAAATAATATGCAAGAGATTCAAGAAGAAGCAAAAGATACAACAAAACAAATAGGTTTTATTAATTAAACTAATGAGAATTTAAATTACTTTTTACTTTTAAACTCCTCTTCTAAAGCTTTTAGTTCATCAGCATTTTGTTGAGCTTTTTTTACAGCCTCTTCGAA
>CBFIGT010000012.1:0-33473 GCA_965662175.1 Arcobacter sp.
TAACTTATATAATAGTTATTATATTTCATATAATAACAGGAGAAGTCCTCTCCTCCTTTTCCCTAAAGGAAAAAGAAGTCAAGGACTCACGATTAAAATCGTAGGAAGAAATTTGATACTTGTTTTTTACTCCTACGGAGTATATAAATAGTTGAGGAGATTTTAAACTTTATCAGATAAATAAGAGATATTAAATTAGATAATTATTAGATAAAGGTTTGATTATTGTTTTTCTTTCTGAATCTGTCTCCGACGGTATTTAGCGTAAATCGGAGATTTACTTATCTATATCTTTTTCACTTCGTGAAAAATTCACTCAACCAATCCATAATATTTAAATAATATAAACCATTTTTAATCACTTTAATCAGTTCTGGGTTATATTTGTAGGTTTTTGATAATTTAGCTTAATAATTAGGTTAAAATTGCTACAATTTCTTACAACATTATTACAACAAAATTAATGTTCTTACAACAAGATTACAACAATAAGGAAAATTATGATGTATGAGAATCCCCATCAAATCGGACTTATTGGTTTAAATGGAACGCTTTTTGATTTTCCTACCAGGCGTGCCATCTTCAAAGTTCGATAATATCGGGCTTGTATAGATTTTAAGCTTTTTGTTTAAGGTTTGTAGAAAAACATTTTACTAACCTATTGCTAACCATTATTAAATTTCACCAATCAAAATACACTAGTCATTTTGAAAACCTTTTTACAAATTAGTGTTACGATTTTTTAAATAATTTAAGTAAAAAATTATATTGAAAATTTAATCTATATATTTTAATATCCCATATCCCATTCTGTATAGTTTTGTGGAATTCCTAGTTTTGAGGTATCTATATTTTCATTTGTTTCTGGGTCTATTACTTTTGATACATTATTTGTGATTAGATTATCAACTGCTTCTTGTATGGATGCATATACTCCTAATGAATCTTCATTAAAAATAGGGTGATATTTTTTATTTTCATCTTGTCCAATGTCAAAAATCCCAACATCAGTAGGGTATGATAGTAGTATTCTCAAGATAGTTCCTTTTTTAGATTAATCTTAACAAGCTATCCTTTGGATTTTTTTATATTGAAAAGTTAGTTTTCTAAATCAAAAAATAGTAAGATAAGAAAATATCTTATAAAAGGAAACTTATGAAAAATCTATTGGGAAAATTGCTATTTCTATTTATTTTGTCCTCTTTATCACTTTTTGCTAAAACTATTATAAATAGTGAAATGATTTTAGAAAGTGATGATGTTATATGGGGTATGGATTTTATTGATGAAGATAATTTAATATTTACAGAAAAGTCAGGTTCAATAAAAATTTTAAATCTTAAATCAAAAAAACTCAAAGAGATAAAACATAATCTAAATATATTTAATGTTGAGCAAGGTGGTTTATTAGATATAAAACTCTCTCCTTTTTATAAAGATGATAAGAAGTTTTATTTAACTTATTCAAAAAGAGTTTTAGACCAGGGTGCTACAACTTTAATTGAAGCTACAATAGTTGATAATAAACTTATTGTTACTAATGAGTTATTACAAACAAAGTCATTATCAAATAAAGGTCACCATTTTGGGAGTAGAATTACTTTTGATAAAAATGCTCACATATACTTTGGTATAGGGGATAGAGGCTTTAGAGATAATGCCCAAAATCTACTAAATCATGCTGGTTCTATTATAAGATTAAATTTAGATGGTACCATTCCAAAAGATAATCCTTTTATAAATAAAGAGTTTGCTTTAAAAGAGATTTACTCTTATGGACATAGAAATCCACAAGGTCTTTTTTATGATAAGAAAAGAGATATTTTATTTGAAATTGAGCATGGTCCAAGGGGTGGAGATGAGATAAATATTATAGAAAAAGCCAAAAATTATGGTTGGCCTGTAATTTCACATGGAAAAGAGTATTGGAGTAATGAAGCAGTGGGTGAAAGTACTCATAAAAAAGGTATGGAACAAGCTATTATGATTTATATTCCATCTATTGCACCTAGTTCTTTGATTGTTTATCAAGGAGAAAAGTTCAAGAGTTTAAAGGGAAAAATATTATCAACAGCACTGAAACTTCGTCATTTAAATATAATTACTTTAGATGAGAGCTTAAAAGTTATAGATGAACAAAGAGTTTTAACAAAATTAAATGAAAGATTTAGAAATATTGTAGAGTCACCAAATGGGGAACTATTTATCTCCACAGATAGTGGGAAAATATTTAAATTAACTAATTAACTTAAGAGTGCTATAAATTAATTTAAATAAAATGCAAAAATTGAAAATAAAAAAGGAAAAGCGATGAATGTAGAGATATATTATTGCGGAATGTGAAACTATTTACCACAAGCTTCTAGGTTAGAAGAGGAATTAAAAGGTAATTTTCCAAACGTAAATGTTAAAAAAGAGGTTGGCCGTGGTGGAACTTTTGAGGTTATTGTTGATGGTGTTCTTCTTTTTGATAAGTTAAGTTTGCCTTTAGATTTTGGGGGTGGAAGCTCTTTTCCAAAAGAGAATGAAATAACTGAAAAGATAAAAGCATTGAATGGAGTTTAATCCTATTCCTAAATAGAATTATAAATAAAACAAGGGTTGTTTCTGTATAAATTTTATACAGTAAACCCTTTAATTTCACTACTCTCTTAAGATATACTAAAAGTATGTTACTTAAAAATATAAAAACAAACTATTTAATTTTCACAGATTTAGATGGCACTCTTTTAGACCACGAAACCTATAAGTTTAATGAAGCTAAAGAAATGCTTGATTATATTAAGCAAAATAATATTCCGCTTATAATAGTCACTAGCAAAACGAAAGATGAGGTTATAGAGCTACAAAAAAAACTTAAGATTTCATACCCTTTTATTATAGAAAATGGTGCTGGTATTTTTATTCCTAAAGATGATGATTATGAGATTATTTCATTAGGAAAGAGTTATGAAAGTACACTTGATGCTTTTAGAAAATATGCACTTACTTTCAAAATTAGAGGTTTTCATGAAATGAGTGATAAAGAGCTTGCTCAACTTACTGGTTTATCACACGATAAAGCAAGACTCGCTAGAAAAAGAACTTTTTCAGAACCTTTTATTTTGGAAGATGAAGATTTATCTTTAGAGGATTTATTGGATTTAGCTTTAGAAGATGGTTTTGATATTGTAAAAGGTGGAAGGTTTTATCATCTAATAACAAAAGGTCAAGATAAAGCAAATGCCATTATTGCTATGAAAGATTATTATGAAAAACTTCATAACAAAACTTATCACACAGTAGCTTTAGGTGATGGGGAAAATGATATTACTATGTTAGAAAGTGTTCAAGTTCCAATTTTGATTAGAAAACATGATGATACTTTTATAAATTGTGATATTGAAAACCTAATAAAATCAAAATATATAGGACCTAAAGGTTGGAATGATAGTTTAAAAAAGGTTTTAGATGTTGAATAAAGAGGAGTTTGAAAATAGTTTTTTAGAACTTTTGGAAAATATCCATCCTAAAAAACTAATACTAAATCAGTGTAAATATCAAAATGATGCTTTTTATATAAAAGATGAATGTTTTTCTCTTCCAAAAAATAAAAAGATTCATCTTTTTGGTTCAGGAAAAGCTGCTATTTCTATGGCTGAAGCTATTTATGAAATTATGGAAGAGAAGATAAAAAGTGCTGTTCTTGTAACTCCTTATGATAATGATTTAAAAAAACAAAACTTAGTTTATGTGAAAAGTACCCATCCAATACCAAGCCAAAAAAGTATTGATGCTTCAAATAGTTTGATTAAAGGATTAGAGAGTTTAGAAGAAGATGATTTTTTTATATATCTTTTATCAGGTGGAAACTCTAGTCTTGTAGAATTACCTGAAGATGGTATAAGTTTAGAAGATTTTCAAAATACTACAAAACTTATGTTACAAAACTCTATGCCCATTGAAGCTATTAATTGTGTTAGAAAACATATTTCAAAAGTAAAGGGTGGAAAACTAGCTACTTATACAAAAGCAAAGGGTATTGTTTTAACCTTGAGTGATGTCTTAGGAGATGATTTAGAGGCTATTGGTTCAGCTCCTTTATATTTTGATAAGACAAGTTTTGATGATGCTATATTTTATTTAAAAAAGTTTGATTTATTTGAAAAAATTCCTTTATCTGTACAAAAACATATAAAAAATGGGAAAGATGGAAAAACTCCTGAAAATCCAAAAAATGAGAACCCAAATATAAAACACTATTTAATTGGCTCAAATGATATTTTATTAAATGAAGCAAAAAAAGTTTTAGAAAAAAGAGATTTAAAACCTATTTTAGAAGATTTTAAAATCAATGATGATGTAAATATTGTTTGTGAAAAGTTAATAGATTTTTGTAAAGATAAGAGTTCTGGATGTTTTATCTTTGGTGGTGAAGCAACTGTAAAAGTTGAGGGAAATGGTAAGGGTGGAAGAAATCAACATTTAGTTCTCTCTTTTTTAAATGCCTATCCAAAAGATAAGGATATTATTTTTTTAAGTGGTGCAAGTGATGGAATTGATGGAAATTCAACTGCAAGTGGTGCAATTATTGATAGCAAAACTTTAAAAAAAGTAGATGAATTAAAACTTGATTTAAAAACTTATATGAATAATTTTGATTCAAATAGTTTTTTTGAAAAATTAAATCAACTTTTAATTCCAGGACCAACACATAACAATATGTTAGATATTGTAATTATATATATAAATTCAAATAAAGGAGAAAAGAATGTCTGATTTCTTTCAAAATGGTGTTATAACTACCTTACAAAAGTTAGGGGATAGAACACTTGAGGATATGGAAAAAGAGCTTGAGAAATTTAGTGAAAGAAGAAGAATGGTTCTTCTTTTGCCAGCTCTTTATTCGGAGTTTGAAACTCCAGCAATGCATAAGATTATTGAAGAGTTAAAAAGTGTTAAATATTTATACAAAATTATATTAGGACTTGATAGAGCTACAAAAGAGCAGTTTGAAGAGGTTAAAACTCTTATGTCAGTTTTACCTTGTAAAGTTGATGTCTTATGGAATGATGGCCCAAAAATAAAAGAGCTTTATGCTGAATTAACAAAAGAGGGTTTTCCCGGACTTGAAACTCCTGGAAAAGGAAGAAATGTTTGGACAATGTTAGGTTATGGATTAGCTGATAAAGATGCCTATGCTTTTGCCTTACATGATTGTGATATTGTAAATTATAATAGGGAAATTCCAGCACGTCTTTTTTATCCAATAGTTCATCCCGCACTTGATTTTGAGTTTAACAAAGGTTATTACTCAAGAGTAAACCAAAAACTTCATGGAAGAGCTACAAGATTACTTTATACTCCTTTAATAAACTCACTTAAAAAAGTTTATGGACATAATAGATATTTAGAGTATATGGAGAGTTTTAGATATGCTTTATCTGGAGAATTTTCATTTATTAGATCAATGGGAAGAGGAATAGGAATATCACCCACTTGGGGACTTGAAGTTTCAACTTTAAGTGAGGTATATAAAAACACTTCAAATAGAAGAATTTGTCAAACTCAAATTATGGAGAGCTATGAACACAAACATCAAAATCTAGGAAGTCAAGATAGCGGTGATGGTATTTATAAAATGGCAAATGATATTGCAAAAACACTTTTTAGGGTTTTAGCTCAAGAGGGAGTTGTTTTCTCCTCTTCATCTTTTAAAACACTTTTAGCTACATATTTTCAAGAAGCACGATTTGAAATCTCTAAATATAGCGCTTTAAGTAAATTAAATGGTTTAGATTATGATAGGGAAAAAGAGATACAAGCTGTAAATGCTTTTCAAGAGGCTATTAAAGAAGCAGCTGTTGAGTTTTATGAAGACCCAATGGGAATTCCATCTTTATCATCATGGATTACAGTACGTTCTGTTTTACCTGATTTTTCAACAAAATTTATTAAATATGTAAAGGATGATAACCAATGAAAGCCCCAAAACAACTACATATCTCAGATAGCCAACACACTATAAATAAAAGAATAAACCGTTTATACCCAAAAGATATTGCACAAAGAGCTGTTAATGATATTATTGATTTAATCTTTAAATATAAACAAAGAATAAAATCAAAAGAGTATCACCTAAGTCAAAAAGATATTATTTTGATAACTTATGGTGATCAAGTTTCAAAATATCATGAAGCTTCCCTTGAAACACTAAACAACTTTATGGATGAACACTTAAAAGGAGTTATAAACTCAATTCATATTTTACCTTTTTATCCATACTCCTCAGATGATGGTTTTTCTGTTGTAAATTATAATGCCGTTGATCCTCATATGGGCTCTTGGAAAGAGATAGAGGCTATTAGTAAAGAGTATAGACTTATGGTAGATGGAGTTATTAATCATATCTCACAATTTTCTGATTGGTTTAAAGCTTATTTAGCAGGTGACCCATATTTTCAAGATTTTTTCATAGATGTAGACCCTGCAACTGATTTAAGTAAAGTTGTAAGACCACGAGCTAGCTCACTTTTGAGTGAGTTTATTGATGATGAGGGAAAAATAAGAAATATTTGGACAACTTTTTCAAAAGATCAAGTTGATTTAAACTACAAAAGTCATAGGGTTTTACGAAATGTTTTAGATGCTTTATTTTATTATATAGAAAAAGGGGCTACTTTAATAAGACTTGATGCCATAGCTTTTATCTGGAAAGAGATAGGAACAGAGTGTGTTCATCTTCCTCAAACCCATGAATTAATACAACTAATGCGTGAGGTTTTACATGAAGTTGCACCTGAGGTTATAATTATTACTGAAACAAATGTTCCTCACCATGAAAATATTTCATACTTTGGAAGTGGTGATGATGAAGCACAGATGGTTTATAACTTTGCCTTACCACCACTTTTATTAAACTCAATTTTACACTCAAATACAAAAAAACTAACAGCTTGGGCAAAAACTTTGACTTTGCCAAGTGATAAGGTATGTTTCTTTAATTTTACAGCAAGTCATGATGGAATTGGTGTTAGACCTGTAAAAGGTATTTTAAGTGATGAAGAGCTTAATGATATTGTAGAAAGTGTAAAAGCTCATGGAGGTTTGGTTTCTTATAGAGCAGAAGCTGATGGAACTCAAACACCATATGAATTAAACTGTTCATACATCGATGCACTAAGTCATCCTGATGAGGACCAGTATATTAGAATAAAAAGAATGTTAGTAACACAAGCTGCTGTTTTAGCAATGCCTGGAGTTCCAGGTATCTATTTTCACTCATTAGTTGGTTCACAAAATTATCATGATGGTGTAAAACACTCAGGAATAAATAGGACAATAAATAGAGAAAAATATAATATTGATTGGTTAGAAAATGAGCTCTCTACTCAAGGAAGTTTAGCAAAAACTATGTTTGATTCATACAAAAGATTGATTTCTATTAGAATAAATGAAGAGGCTTTTAATCCATTTGGTGAGTTTGAATTCTTAGATTTAGATGATAGAATTTTTGCAATTGACCAGTTTTCTTGCGATAAAGAGTCAAGAATTTTAGCCTTACATAACTTCTCAAATGAAGAAGTTGAATTAACGATTCCTGATAACATTTCCTTACCACTTTGTGATATACTCTCTTCAAACTGTATGATGCAACATGGAGATGATTGCGAAGAAACAAATAAAATCAAACTAGAACCTTACCAAATAATGTGGTTAAAAGGCAAAATTTAAAAAAAGAAAAGGATACAAAAAATGAGTACTACAGAAAAACTAATTACAAGTTGTTTATTTCCAGCAGCAGGATATGGAACAAGATTTTTACCTGCAACAAAAGCAATGCCAAAAGAGATGTTACCAGTTCTTACAAAACCATTAATTCAATATGGTGTTGAAGAGGCTATGGAAGCTGGATGTGATGTAATGTCTGTAATTACAGGTCGTGGTAAAAGAGCTATTACAGATCATTTTGATATCTCTTATGAGTTAGAGCATCAAATTCAAGGTTCATCTAAAGAGAAGATGTTAAGTGATATTAGAAATATTATTGAAAAATGTACATTTACTTATACTAGACAAAATGAAATGAAAGGTTTAGGAGATGCAATTTATAAGGGAAAAGTTTTAGTAGGTGATTCTAATCCTTTTGCTGTAATCCTTGCTGATGACCTTTGTGTAAATCCAAAAGGTGATGGAGTTTTAGCACAAATGGTAAAACTTTATAATAAGTATAGATGTTGTATAGTTGCGTGTATGGAAGTACCCAAAGAGGACGTTCATAAGTATGGTGTAATTGAGGGAACTCAAATGGAAGATGGCGTGTTTATGGTATCAAATATGGTTGAAAAACCTGATAATGATAAAGCACCCTCAAACCTTGCAGTTATAGGACGATATATTTTAACTCCAGATATTTTTGAGGTAATTAAAAATACAAAACCAGGTAAAAATGGAGAGTTACAAATTACAGATGCCTTATGTACGCAAGCAAAAAATGGAATGGTTTTAGCTTACAAATTCAAAGGTAAAAGATTTGATTGTGGATCTGTTGATGGATTCGTTGAAGCTACTAACTATTTTTATAATTTAGAGAGTAAAAAGAAGTAAAAAATGAGTACAAAATTTAATCTATGTGACTTCATTCTTTTTGGAGGACATGGAGATTTAGCTTTTAGAAAGCTAATGCCTGCACTTTATCATTTATGTAAAGATGAATATATAAGTGAACAAAGTAGAATAATAACAATCTCAAGAAAAGATATATCAAGAGATGAACATATTGATTTAGTAAAAGAAAAATTAAAAGAGTTTTTAGGTGAAAATGAGTTTGAAGAGAGCTCTTTTGAAAAGTTTAAAGAACAACTATTTATGGTTAGAGTTGATTTTTCAGAAAATGGTTCATATGAAGAGTTACAAAAACTATTAAATGAGTATCAAGATAGAGAAAGAGTAAATTACTTATCAACTTCTCCTCACTTTTTTGGAGAGATTTGTAAATCTTTACATGAGTGGAGTTTGATAACAGCAAAAACAAGAGTAGTACTAGAAAAACCTTTAGGAAGAGATTTAAAATCTTCTCAAGAGATAAATAAAGAGGTTTTAAAATATTTTAATGAAGACCAAATTTATAGAATTGACCACTATTTAGGTAAAGATACAGTTCAAAATATTATGGCTTTACGTTTTTCAAATAGACTTTTTGTGCCACTTTGGAACTCTAATCATATTGACCATGTTCAAATTACAGTTGCTGAAAGTGTTGGAGTTGAAGGACGTTGGGATTATTATAATGAGTATGGTGCTTTAAGAGATATGATTCAAAATCATCTTATGCAACTACTTTGTTTAATAGCCATGGAACCACCTTGTTCATTGGATGCAAATAGTGTAAGAGATGAAAAAGTAAAAGTTTTACGTTCAATTAGAAAAATGAGTGAGGCTGATTTAAAAGATAAAACAGTCAGAGCTCAATATACAAAAGGTTCATCAAATGGTGAGTCTGTTCCTGGTTATATAGATAGTGAAGATAAAGTAAGTGATACTGAAACCTTTGCAGCAATTAGAGTTGATATTGATAACTGGAGATGGAATGGAGTTCCTTTTTATATAAGAAGTGGTAAACGTATGCAAAAAAGAAATTCAGAAATTGTAATACAGTTTAAAACAATTCCACACTCAATTTTTGGTGAAGATGAGAGTTCAATAAATCCAAACAGATTGGTAATAACACTACAACCAAGAGAGAGTATTGAGTTAAAACTTATGAATAAAGTACCTGGACTTGCTGATGGAATGAAACTTCAACAAGTTGACTTAGAGCTTAACTCTCAACAAAAAGTTAAAAAACAAGCGAATGCTTATGAAAAATTAATACTTGATGCAATTTGTTCAAATCCAACACTATTTATGAGACTTGATGAGGTTGAATTAGCTTGGAAATGGGCTGATAGAATAATTGATGGTTGGAAAAACAATGTAACTCCAATGAAAAAATATAGTGCTGGAACTGATGGTCCTAGTGCTGGGATACAACTTATTGCAATAGATGGAAGAAGCTGGAACGATGAGTAATATATTTAAAGAGTTTGAGTCAAATACTCAATTAGCAAAAAAACTAGCAAGTGATATTTCACTAAAACTTAAAAATAGTATTGATGAAAAAGGGATTGCAACTCTTTTATTATCAGGGGGAAATACTCCAAAACTATTTTTACAAGAGCTTTCAAAAATAGAGATTGATTGGAAAAATGTAAGTGTTGGTTTAGTAGATGAAAGATGGATTGATAGCTCATTAGAGGATAGTAATGCTCATTTATTAAAAGAAAACTTATTAATAAATAGTGCAAAAGAGGCTAAGTTTATAGGTATGTATTTAGATGGAATTGAAGCAAAAGATGCTGAAAAGAAGTGTTCAGAACTTTATAAACAAGAGTTTGAAAATATAGATGTTTTAGTTTTAGGAATGGGAGCTGATGCCCATACCGCATCTTTATTTCCAAATAATGAAAAACTAGATGAAGCTTTTGATTTAGAAAATAAAAACTTTTGTATAAATATAAATCCAACAACAGCACCATATAGTAGAATGAGTTTAACATTGAGTGCTATTTTAAGTGCTAAAAATATAATTTTGCATATTGAGGGTGAGAAGAAATTGGAAGTTTATAATGATATTTTAAAATCAGATGATTTTCATAAATATCCTATAAATAGTGTTTTGAAACAAAATAAAAAAGATATTGAGGTGTATTTCTCATGAATAAAATTATAGAAGATGTAACTAATAGAATAATTGAACGTTCAAAAAAAAGTAGAGAAGTCTATTTAAAAAGAGTTGGCGAGGCAAAAAAAAAGAGTTTAAGTAGAACTGCATTAGCATGTAGTAATTTAGCCCATGCAATAGCTCCCATGGATGAAAAAGAGAAAGAGTTCTTAAGTAATACAACTTCTTATAATATGGGAATAGTAACAGCTTATAATGATATGCTTTCAGCCCATCAACCATATTCAACTTATCCAAACACTCTAAAAAAAGAGCTTTTAAAACATGGCTCAACAGCTCAAGTTGCAGGTGGAGTTCCAGCTATGTGTGATGGTGTTACTCAAGGCCAAAAAGGTATGGAATTATCACTATTTAGTAGGGATAATATTGCTATGGGAACAGCTGTTTCTCTAAGCCATGATACCTATGATGGGGCTTTTTATTTAGGAGTTTGTGACAAAATTGTACCAGGTCTTTTAATAGGAGCTTTATCTTTTGGATATTTACCTGCTATTTTTGTACCCTCAGGTCCTATGCCATCAGGTATTTCAAATAAAGAAAAAGCAAGAGTTAGAGAAGAGTTTGCTAAAGGTTTAGTTGATGAAAAAGCACTTTTAGAAGTTGAAAAAGCATCATATCACTCATGTGGTACTTGTACATTTTTTGGAACAGCAAACTCAAATCAAATGCTTCTAGAGATGATGGGATTACAACTTCCAAATAGCTCTTTTGTAAATACAAACACGCCTTTAAGGGAAGCTTTGACAAAAAAAGCTGCTAAAACCTTAATACAATTATGTGAAAAGAGAGTCTCTTTATCTGATATTGTAAGTGAAAAAAGTTTTGTAAATGCCATAATCGGGCTTATGGCAACGGGTGGTTCTACAAATCATACAATTCACTTAATTGCTATGGCAAAAGCTGCAGGTATAGTTTTAACTTGGGAAGATTTTGATGATATTTCAAAAATAACACCTCTTTTATGTAAAATGTATCCAAATGGAAGTGCTGATGTAAATGCCTTTAGGGAAGCAGGTGGGATGAGTGTTGTTATTTCACAATTAATTGATGCAGGAATTGTACATAATGATGTACAAACAGTAGTTGGCTTTGGATTAGATAATTTTATAAAAGAGCCTACTTTAGAAAATGAAGATGTGGTTTTTATAAATGGAGCTACTATTTCTAAAAATAAAGAGGTAGTTGCAGGATTAGAAGCACCATTTTCAAAAGAGGGTGGTTTAAAACTTTTAGTTGGAAATATGGGTAAAAGTGTTATTAAAACCTCTGCACTTAAAGAAGAGCTTTTATATATAAAAGCACCTGCTATTGTGTTTAATTCTCAAGAAGAGTTACAAAAAGAGTTTACAAAAGGAAATCTAGAAAAAGATTTTATTGCGGTTGTAAGATACCAAGGTCCAAAATCAAATGGTATGCCAGAGCTTCATAAACTTATGCCTCCATTAGGAGTATTACAAGAAAAAGGTTTTAAAGTTGCAATCATAACAGATGGTCGTATGTCAGGGGCTTCTGGAAAAGTTGCATCTGCTATTCACCTGTATCCTGAAGCAATTGAGGGTGGAGTTATATCTAAAATAGAAAATGGTGACCTTATTGAAATGGATATTAAAAATGGTACCCTAAATATTTTACTTGAAGATGATGTTTTAGAAAAAAGAGTAGCTAATAAAGTAAATTTAGAAAAAAATAGATATGGCTTAGGAGTTGAACTTTTCTCTACTATTAGAGAAAATGTAAGTTCAAGTGAAACAGGTGCTACTATTTTTAAACTTCCAGGAGAGGAAAACGCATGAATGGATATGATGTAATGAAAATCTCACCAATAGTTCCTGTAATTGCTATTGATGATGAAAAAGATGCTCTACCCTTAGCAAAGGCTTTAAGTGATGGTGGAATAAATGTTATGGAAATAACACTAAGAACAGAAGCTGGACTTAAAGCTATAGAGATTATCTCAAAAGAGTTTCCTTCTATGAATGTTGGGGCTGGAACAGTTTGTAATAATGAAGATTTAATAAAAGCTAAAAATGCAGGTGCAAAATTTGTATTTTCACCTGGAATTAGTGATGAGCTAATTAAAAGTGCAAAAGAGAATGATATTACTCTTATTCCAGGTGTTGCAACAGCATCTGAGGTTATGAAAGCACAAAATAGTGGAATATTTTATTGTAAACTATTTCCAGCAACACTTGCAGGTGGAGTTGATATTTTAAAAGCTTTTCAAGGACCATTTTCAAAAATGAACTTTTGCCCAACAGGTGGAGTTAATTTAAATAACCTTAATGATTTTTTATCTTTAAAAAATGTTTTATGTGTTGGTGGCACATGGATTGTTCCAAAAGATGAAATAAAAAAAGGAAATTTTGACATAATTACAACACTTTCTAAAGAAGCCTTAGATAGAATAGTTAAATAATAAAATTGTTTATAAGGAGTTACATTGTCACATATTAGAGCGGGGAAAATAGCACCTAAGGAGATTTTGGAAGATATACCAAAATTAATTAGTAGCTATTATGAAAATAAACCAAATATAGAGGATGTTAGTCAAAAAGTTAGTTTTGGAACATCAGGGCATAGAGGAACATCTTTAAAAACAAGTTTTAATGAAGATCACATTTTAGCTATTTCTCAAGCTTTATGTGAATATAGAAAAAGTGTTGGTATTACTGGTACTTTATTTATAGGAATTGATACCCATGCTTTATCAACTCCTGCACAAACAACTGCACTTCAAGTTTTTGCAGCAAATGAAGTTAAATGTAAAATAGCAAGTAACAATAATTACACTCCAACTCCTGTTGTATCTTTTACAATTTTAGAATCAAATAAAAATAGTGAGATTTTAAATGATGGTGTAGTGATAACTCCCTCACATAATCCTCCAAGTGATGGTGGTTTTAAATATAATCCACCAAATGGAGGTCCTGCTGATAGTGATGTTACAACTATTATTGAAAATAGGGCAAATGAGATTTTAGCAAATGGTTTAAAAGACGTTAAATTTATCTCAAAAGAGGAGATAAAAACTTCACCTTTTATAGAAGAAGAGGATTTTATAACTCCATATGTAAAAGCTTTAACTACAATAATTGATATGAATGCAATAAAAGAGGCTAATCTAAAAATTGGTGTTGATCCTATGGGTGGTTCTGGAATTGAAGTTTATAAAACAATCAAAAAAATCTATGGATTAAATATGGAAATAGTAAATGAAAATGTTGACCCAACTTTTTCATTTATGACATGTGACCATGATGGAAAGATTAGAATGGACTGTTCATCTTCATATGCTATGGCTTCACTAATTGGATTAAAAGATAAATATGACATAGCTTTTGCAAATGACCCTGATTTTGATAGACATGGAATTGTAACTCCAAGTGTTGGGCTTATGAATCCAAATCACTACTTATCAGTTGCTATTTGGTATTTATACTCAAATAGAGATTGGAGTGATGATTTAGCAATTGGTAAAACTTTAGTATCAAGTTCAATGATTGATAGAGTTGCTAAAATGTTAAATAAAAAACTTTATGAAGTTCCTGTTGGATTTAAATGGTTTGTTGATGGACTTTATGCTGGAACTTTAGGTTTTGGTGGTGAAGAGAGTGCAGGGGCTTCTTTTTTAAGATTTGATGAAACTGTATGGTCAACTGATAAAGATGGAATTATTTTAAATTTATTAGCAGCTGAAATTACCTCAAAACTAAAAAAAGACCCAGGTGTTTTATATGAAGAGTTAGAAGATAAGTTTGGAGTTTCATACTATAAAAGAGTAGATGCACCAGCCACTTTTGAACAAAAAGCAAAACTTAAAAACTTAAGTGTTGAAGATATTAAATCAAAAGAGTTAGCAGGTGAGAGTATTGAAAATATTTTTACAAAAGCAGATGGAAATAAGGCAAGTATTGGTGGACTTAAAGTAACTACTCAAAATGGATGGTTCGCAGCAAGGCCATCTGGAACTGAAGATATTTATAAAATATATGCAGAGAGTTTTATTGGGCTTGAGCATTTGGAGCTTATTTTAAGTGAAGCAAAACAGATAGTATTAAAAAGCATAGAAGGATAAAATATGAATTACAACGCAAACTTTAATCCAAGAATTTCTGATAGTGAAGTTTTTGAAGCTATTAAAAAAGAGAAACAAACAATTGGTTATTATAACTTACCTTTTCAAGATACAAGTGCTGTTAAAGAGTATGCAAAAACTGTAAAACAGACAAATATTGCAGTTATTGGTATTGGTGGTAGTACTTTAGGAACTTATGCTATTTATAATTTTTTAACAAGGTCAAGAGACTATTCAAAAAAACTACACTTTTTTGAATCAACTGATCCAATTGATATAAATAGTAGAATTGAAAAACTTGATTTAGAAGATACTTTATTTATAGTAATTAGTAAATCAGGTACAACTATTGAGACTATTAGTGTATTTAAATATCTATGTTCAAAAGTAAAGATTGATAAAGAGAACTGTTTAGTAATTACAGAGTTTGATAGTAAATTAAATGATTTTGCCCTTGCAAATGATATTAAAACCTTTGAAGTACCAAAAGATGTTGGTGGAAGATTTTCGGTATTTTCAAATGTTGGTTTAGTTCCATTAGCTATTATTGGAGTTGATGTAGATGGATTATTAGATGGTTGTAAAAAATCTTATAAAGAGTATTTTGAACAAGAAGCACTATATAAACAACTTATGGTAAAAGCTAGATTTATGGCTGAATATAAGCATAAATTTAATAATAATGTAATCTTTTCATATGCTTCAGAGCTTGAGGGATTTAATAAGTGGTATGTTCAATTATGGGGAGAGAGTTTAGGAAAAATAGATAATGACAAAACTCACCAAGGTCTAACTCCAATTGGATTATTAGGGCCTGTTGACCAACATAGCTTTTTGCAGTTGATTATTGAGGGTAAAAGAGATAAAACAGTAACATTTATCAAAATTAAAGATTTTGCTGATGATTCTGTTATCCCTGATATAAAATTAAAAGGATTAGAGAGTTTAGATTATATTAATAACTTAAAATTCTCAGAACTTATAAATCATCAAGCTGATTCTACTATAAGAGCTGTTGAGGATTTAAAAGATATTCCATGTGATACTATTACAATAGAAAAAGTTGATGAGTTTAATTTAGCTTATTTAATGTTTTCTTATGAAATATTAACATCAATTGTTGGAAGATTTTTATATATAAATGCTTATGACCAACCAGGTGTTGAAAGTGGTAAAATTATATTAAAAGAGAAACTTAAAAATAAGATACTTTGAGGATTTAATAATCCTCAATGAATCTTTTGAAAAGTTGAGGAATATCCTCTTTTGGAAAAGTATCCAAGTTCTCAAAATCAAAATCTTTTAATAGCTCACTCTCAATATTTGTGAGGTTTTTAATATTTTTATACCCCATATCCCAATTAGGGAAATATCTTTCACTAGCATCTTCTTCTATGAGTTCAATTAAATCTTTATGTCTTTCATCTTTTTGAATTTTATCATACACAAAAAGAACATTCTCTTTATCTCCCTCAAGACATTGAATAAAAGTTCTCCCTTTAACAATAAGAAGCCCAGAAATATTTCTCTCTTTATTGTTTTTTCTAGATTTCTCTAAAAGCTCTTCTAACTCTTGATTTGAAAAATCAAAATTTGCTGTACTCATATACAATAATCTATACATTTAAAACCTCCAAATTATTCTTATGTTATTTTAACAATATAAATATAAATAGTAAGATTTTTATAAATGTTTTTATAAGTGAATTGTATAATAATTAAAAATAATTAAAATTAGGAATTAAAATGAAACTAGGAATATCTTCTTGCTTGATTGGAAATTTGTGTAGATATGATGGTGCTCACTCAAAAGATGCATTTGTTTATAATGTATTACAAAAATATTTTGAGATAGTACCTTATTGTCCAGAGCATATGATTTTTGGAAGTCCAAGGGAAACTATTAGATTAGTAAAAGTTGCAGATGAGATAAAAGTTGTAAAATCAGCAACTAAAGAGGATGTAACAGATGAACTTGAAGCAGTCTCAAAAGAGTGTGCTTTACAAATAGCAAATGATGATATTTGCGGATTTATTTTAAAATCAAAATCTCCAACATGTGGAATGGAGAGAGTAAAAGTTTATCAAGATACAAACTCAATGAGTAAAAAAGAGGGAGTTGGATTATTTGCTAGAAATATAAAAGAGATGTATCCATACTTGCCTCTTGAAGAAGAGGGAAGATTAAATGACCCATGGCTGAAAGAGAACTTTTTAATGCAAATCTTTGCATATAAGGATTTCCATGAGTTGTTGAAAAAAGATAGATTAGCTTTCAACGATTTAGTAGAGTTTCATACTTCATATAAATATTTGATTTATGCAAAATCACAAGAGTTTTATAAAGAGTTAGGTTCAATTGTAGCAAATCATGAAAAGAAAGATTTACAAACAGTATTAAAAGAGTACAAAGAGAGTTTTTTAAAAGCAATTAGTGAAAAAAGTACAATCAATAAAACATATAATGTTTTATTACATATTTTTGGATACTTTAAAAAACATATAACAAAAGAGGAAAAAGAGTTACTTCTAATGACAATGGAAGAGTATAAAGATGGAATTGTACCTTTAATTACAATTATTAAAATGTTTAATATTTATATAAAAAGATATGAAATAGAGTATTTACAAAAACAAAAATTTTTAAATCCTTATCCTAAAGAGTTAGCTTTAAGATCTGATTTAAAAGCAAATAAATAGGAATTAAATTGTTAGCAAATATTCCTATGCATATGCATGTAATGGTAATATATTTTTCAATATTACCATTTTTACTTTTTTATTCAATTAGTTTAGCAAAAAAGAAAAAATATAAAAAACACTTTTTATCCCAAGCTTCTCTTTTATCAATTACATTAGTTGTTTTAGTCTATTTTGAGATAATGATTAGAATTGATGGTGGTTTTTTTGAGTTTGCCAAACAAAGTAGTTTCGAACATGGTTTTTTAGTGAAATATCTTATTTTTCATATTGCAATTGCATTAGTTGCGGCTGTTTTATGGATTGGTTTATTTATTAAATCATATATAATTTACAAAAATAATCAATTAGAACTTTTGAAATCTTCTAATCACAAAAAAATAGGAATGATAACAGCACTATTTATATTTTTGAGTTGTATTACAGGAGTTTTTGTATATCTGTTTTTGTTTATATTTTAATCTATCTTTATAATCAAAAAAGTTACAATAACATAAATATTTATTAGGGAAAATAATGAGCATAGAGAAGAATCTTTTAGATAGAAGTGCTGGTGCATGTGAACTTTGTGGTTCAACTGAGCAAATAGACACAATTTTAGTATCTCCAAAAGATGAAGAGATTGTAGTATGTAGCACGTGTAAAGAACAAATTGAAGATGAATCAAAAATGGATGCTAATCATTTTAGATGTTTAAATGACTCTATGTGGAATCAAACTCCAGCTGTTCAAGTTATGGTATATAGATTACTTAAAAAACTTTCAAATGAGGGTTGGCCTCAAGATTTAGTTGAGATGATGTATTTAGAACCAGAGGTTTTAGAGTGGGCAGAACTTGGATTAAGTGAAAATAGTGTTACTGTAAAAGATAGCAATGGAGTTACTTTAAATGCAGGTGATAATGTTACTATTATAAAAGACCTTGATGTAAAAGGTGCTGGATTTACTGCAAAAAGAGGAACAGTAGTTAGAGGTATTTCTCTTGGTGATGACCCTACACATATTGAGGGTAGAGTTAATGGTGTTAAAATTTTTCTAAAAACTTGTTTTCTTAAAAAAGTTTAGGATAATTTATGTTTAGACTCTTTTTGATTTTAATAACTTTTTTTGCAATTAGTTTATTTTCAAAAGAGTTTAAAGATGATGGCTATTATCGCTATGTTCAAGTTTTAGCCATAAGGGATTTTTCAAGAGCCCAAATAGTTATGAAAAAACTTGAAGAGCATGGTTATGAGTATATTGTTAGAGACTCAATAAAAAAAGGTGAACAATATTTTCGTGTTGTTGTAGGTCCTTTTTCAAAAAATAGTATAAAACAAGAGCAAGAAAAACTTAACAAATTGCTTTATTTAAAATCTTCATTTATTTTAACATATGAAACAAAACCAAGTGATACAGTTCAATATAAAAAGATTATCTCAAGTAAAAAAGTAGAAACAAAACCATATATAGAGGAAAAAGAGGATAAAGAGAGAATTGATAAAATTGTACAACTCTCTTTTACAAGGGAAAGTTTTGTAAAAAACAAAAACTTTGTTTGTAAAGAGCTAAATGAACTAGTTTCTAAAAACTATCCCCCAGCCATACTACTTCTTGCCTCAAACTATATAAAAGGTGATGAGTGCGTAAAACAAGATTTATCAAAAGCAATTAAGTATTTAAAAAATATGCAAAAAGAGGGTTTGAATTTACCTAAGAATTTAGTTAAGTTTTCAAAAGAGCTTTTGGCTGAAACTTATATAAAAACCTCAGATAGGGATAACTTCCTAAAAGCTAAGAAATTATTTGATGAGCTTTTACTTGATGAAACAAATAGTGATAAATATACTATTTATTTATATAAACGTTTAGCCTATATTGAATATACACTTAAAGAGTACAAGTATATGAATTTATGGCTACTTGAAGCAGCAAAACTAGATGATATAGAGTCTCAAATAAATTTAAGTAAAAACTATATTAGTGGTACAGGAGTTGAGAAAAATATTGAAAAAGCAGTTTATTGGCTGGAAAAATGTGTAGATAAAGATAAAAAGTGTGGAGAAAATTTGGGGGCTATTTATATGAATATAAACTATAAAATAGCACCAAATCTTGATAAAGCATTTATAAGCTATGCAAAAGCTGTTAAATTAGGTTCACAAAAAGCAAAAAGTTTTATAGATAATAGAGATGAAATTGAAGAGTTTTACTCTTTTATGCAAAGTGATGAAATTCAATATAAATTAGTTGTTGAGTATTTAAATAAGTATATAAAAAAAGAGGAGTTAAAAAATATATTTATTACAAATATAAATCAAAGGGATAAAGAGTATGATGTTTTTATATCTCTTGCTCATAATAATGAGGAAAAAGTTGCCAAATTAGTTTTTTTAAAAAATAGACATAACTATTGGTTTGTAAAAGATTTTAAAATAGCTAACTCTATATTAACTTTAAGATGAAAATAGTTTTACTTTTATTTACTTTATCTCTCTTCTCTTTTTCAAAAGGATTTGAATACTTTATTCAAGTTGCATCTACTAAAAAAGTTGAAAGACTTGATTATTTTAAGAAAATTGCAATAGATAATAATTTAAACTATATTACAAAAGAGAGGATAAAAAAAGATACTCGTTATTTTAGACTATTAATAGGTCCATACAAAACAAGAGATGAAGCAAAAATATATTTAAGTGATTTGAAAAAGATATTTGATAATAAAAGTGCTTATATAAGTAGGTTTAGAAAAAATAGTTCAAAAATTGACAAAATCAAAAAAGCAGGACATGAAGCTTATATCAATCGTAATTTTACACTAATGAATAAGTATTTGGAAGAGGCTGCTAGTTTAGGAGATGATGAATCAATTTATTATATTGGAAAAAACTATCATCATGCAATTGGAATTAAGCAAAATATTAAAAAAGCGATTTATTGGTATGAAAAGTGTCAAAATGATAATAGATGCTTAATTGGTTTAGGAAATATCTATTTAAACTATAGTTTGGACTTAAAACCTAATTTAGATAAGGCATTTAAATATATAGAAAAAGCCTCAAAAAATGGCTCAAAAAAAGCAAAAGTTTTTATAGAAAATAGAGAGATAATTGAAAACACACATATGCTTTTACAAAAAGATGAAATTGAAGAAAAACTAATAGAGACTCTTTTTTATCAAAATGCTAAAAATATCAAAATACAAAATGTACAAATAGTAAATAAATATACTCAAGATAAAAGTACAAACATTAATATAAGCACCATATTAAATGGTAAACTAAGAGATGCTTTTATGAGGCTTCAAAAAAATAAGAATAATTATTGGGAAGTTTTAGAGTTTAAGATTTATTAAAATAGCTCCAAAAGGAGCTATTTATTTAAAAATCACTAAAGTTTTTGATGATTTTCTTAGCTTCTTCAAGGGCTTTTTCACTTGAGTTTTTATCAAATGTCAATGCAACAGCCATTCTTCTTCCCTCATGAGATTGTGGTTTTCCAAATACTCTAACATAAGAGTTATTTGTAAAAGCCTCTTCTTTTATATCAATTATAGGATTAAATGTATCATTAGTAGCCTTATAAGCAGCACTTGCTCCACAACCATAATCAATATAATCTAAAGGTAAGCCTAATACAGCTCTTACATGAAGTGCAAACTCACTTTGAGATTGTGTAATCATTGTAACCATTCCTGTATCATGAGGTCTTGGGCTAACTTCACTAAAATATACTTCATCACCTTTTACAAACATTTCAACACCAAAAATACCTCTTCCACCTAAACCATCAGTTACAGTTTTCGCTATTTCTTCTGCATTTTTCTTTGCTATTTCACTCATATTCATAGGTTGCCATGAGAAGATATAATCTCCATCTTGTTGGATATGACCAATTGGTTCACAAAAAACTGTTTGTTTTTCATTTCTAACAGTTAGTAAAGTAATTTCATAATCAAATTTTATAAACTCTTCTACAATTAACTCACTAGCATCACCTCTAGCCTCTTTTGCTATTTCCCAAGAGTTTTGCAAATCAGCTTCAATTTTTGCAACACTTTGACCATGACCTGATGAACTCATTACAGGTTTAATAACACATGGAAATCCCATATTTTGTGCTGCTTTTTCTAAACCCTCAAAAGTAGTAACAAACTCATAAGCACCGGTTTTTACTCCAAGTTCTACAGCTGCAAACTCTCTAATATTTTTTCTATTCATTGTTTTATTAACAGCATCTGCATTTGGAATTACATGAAATCCCTCTTTTTGGGCATCAAATAAAGCTTCAATACTTATAGCTTCAACTTCAGGTAGGATAAAGTCAGGTTTTTCTCTTCTAATTACATCCAAAATCTCATTTTTGTTTTTCATATTGATTGTGTAAGCTTTATTTGCAACTAATTGTGCGGGAGCATTATTATAACTATCAACAGCAATTGTCTCAATACCTAATCTTTGAGCTTCGATTATAACCTCTTTACCTAACTCTCCACTACCAAGTAACATAATCTTGATAGAGTCTGATTTTAATGGTGCACTAAATTTCATTTTTTTCCTTTTTTAGATTTTCAAAAAACATTTCATCATATTTTTGTAGACTATTTTTTCTTATTACATTTTTTAGTATTTTAAGATATCTTTCTCTGATTTGAGAATAGTTTATCATTGTTTGGCTCAAAACAATTCCAGTTATCTTTTTTTCATTATTTCGTAGTTCAAGTCGCTTATTTCTAAATTGGAAATAGGCTTTTGTTCTATTTAGGTTTAGCATATAAGCTGCAATAGAGTCTTCAAAGGATTTGAATATTCTAACTAGATGTTTTGCATTGGCATCTCTTTTTAAAGGCATAATTCCAATTTTACCAAAAGTCCAGTGACCAAAAAGGTTATTTCCAAGTTTTGTAAATCTACTTGTCCCCCAACCACTTTCAACAGCTGCTTGGGCTAATGCTTGAGAAGGTGGTACTATATCAACTTTTTTTAGTAGTTTATCAAAATCATAAGGATTTAATACCCCATATTTTCTTGCAATTTTTGTAAGTCTATCTATCTCTTGAGACTCTTCATCTAAGTCATTTCTTCCTTTTATAGATAATAAAAATTCTCTCTCTTCCAAAATAGCTCTGTTTGCATTTTCAATATGAGGATATAAATAATCAAAAAAATAGTTCTGTTTTTTGATTGTGGCTTTCATCTTATAATACTCTTTTGGAAAGCCTGTTGTTTCACCAAAACAGAAACTAAAACCTAAAACTAAAAAACTAAATAATAAAAACTTCTTCATAAAAATCCTATATCTCAGTTACAAAAACTTTTTTTACAGCACCTTTAAAAAAGATTTTTTCATCTTTTTTGCTTAAAGTTAACTCTTCATTACTTTTTGGATAAACAAATGTTTTATTTTCTACCAAATTAAGATTGTTTGCTCTTAAAAAACAAGCAGCCATTCCAGTTCCACAAGCTAATGTTTCTCCCTCAACTCCTCTTTCATAAGTTCTTACATAAATCTTACCATTTTCTATTTTTGCAAAATTTACATTTGCATTGTGGGCATATCTCATTTTTGCACATAATTCGTGATTATAAGAGTTTAAATCATCTACAATAGTTACTAAATGAGGAACTCCCGTATCAACATGCCACCAAGTTAAACCCTCTTGTTCAAATGCTTCTTGGATTATAATTGGAGTTGTTAATTGTGTTTCAACAATACTATTTTCTACACTTGATTCAATTAATCCAGCACCTGTTAAAAACTTCATACTACTTTTTGCTAAGCCATTATTATATGCATAATGTGCACAAGCTCTAGTGGCATTTCCACACATAGCAGCATCACTTCCATCACTATTATAAAATAGCCATTTAAAATCAGCTTCTCTACTTGGAACTAAAACAACAAAACCATCAGCACCAATTCCCTCTGTTCTATTACAAAGTTTTGTAGCATCTTCTTTAAAATCTTTTTCTAAAAAAGTATGTGAAATAATAAAATCATTTCCACTAGCGCTATATTTTGTATATGTCATATAATTTCCTTAATAATTCTCTCTACCTCTTTTTGTAGATTTTTAAGATTTGTAGAGTTATTTATAACTAAATTGGCTAATTTTTTTTTCTCTTCAATATCCATTTGATTTGAGATTTTTAGTTTAGCTTCCTCTTCATTTATGCCATCTCTATTCATCAATCTTTTTATTTGCAACTCCCTTGGAGTATAAATAACAAGTGACTTTTTTATAGGATAGTTCATTTTTTCATAAAAAAGTGGAATATCTATGAAGTAAGGTTTTCCCTGTTCTTCAAATATTTTTGACTCTTTTTCAATCTCTTGGGCAATTAATGGGTGAATAAAATTTTCAAGTTTCTCTTTATTCTCTTTATTTGAAAAAATTATTGGACCTAGTTTTTTTCTTAAAACTTTTCCATTTTCAACATACTCATCACCAAACATAGAAGCAATTTCACCACTATGCTCATCAAGAAGTTTATGTGCAATTTTATCAGCATCAATTGTCAAAAAACCGTGTAGCTTAAAGAGACTACAAACTGTACTTTTACCTGTAGCTATTCCACCTGTTAATGCAATAGCATGTTTAAATGTGTCATTATTCATTAAGATATTATACTAAGTTTTTTATTAATTGTAAAAAAGAGGGAAGAAGTGGTGATATTACAAAGCTTTATCGCTTTGCAATACCTGTTAAATCTTTTTGAATATGTGTAGGAAATACAAAAGATGCATGGTGAATTTCAGTTGAGTAGTAGTTTAAATCAACTAATAAATCTGATCTTTGTAATACAATATCAGCTGTAGGATGATATTTTTTAGAAGCTAATACACAAGTTGTATGTCCAAAACTATATGGCATACAAATCCAGAAATTAACACCTGTAATTGTTAAATCATTTTTTAATCTTTTTGCATCTTTAGAATAACTATCTGTTTTATATGCAATAACACCATCATCTTTAATAATTCTTTGAATATTTGCTAAAATCATTTCATCTATATTTACATCTGTTAAAATTACTACATCAATATTTTTTTCATTTTTTGAGTTTAGTAAAGAGATATCTCCAAACTCTACATTTAATTTATGTTTTGCAACCTCTGCTTTTAGTTCATCATCACAGTTTCCAATAACTAAAATATTTTCAGGCTCTTTATGCGTACATAAAGGAACATGAACAATCATTTCATTAAAGCTGAAATTTTTGTTTTCTAAGCTTGACATTTATTAGTCCTTTTATTTTATAAAATTTTCGATATAATACCGAAAAATTTTTAAATTAAAATGTATAAATAATTTTAATTAGTAAAAAGGTGAATAATGAGCACAGTTAGTTACAAAGATGCTGGTGTAGATATTGATGCGGGAAATCAGTTTGTTGAGAATATAAAACCATATGTAAAATCAACAATGATTCCTGGAGTTCTTGGTGGTATTGGTTCTTTTGCGGGAGCTTTTGAGTTACCAAGTGGTTACAAAAAACCAGTACTTCTTTCTGGAACTGATGGTGTTGGAACAAAACTAAAATTAGCTATTGATTCTAAAAAATTTGATACAGTTGGTATTGATTTAGTTGCAATGTGTACAAATGATTTATTATGTAATTTTGGTGAACCGTTATTTTTCTTAGATTATTATGCAACTGCAAAACTTGAAGTTGATGAAGCAAGTGATGTTGTAAAAGGTATTGCTGAGGGTTGTATTAGATCTGAGTGTGCATTAGTTGGTGGTGAAACAGCTGAAATGCCTGGTATGTATAAAGAGGGTGATTTTGATTTAGCTGGTTTTTGTGTTGGAATTGCTGAAAAAGATGAGTTAAACAGAATTGAAAGAATAAGTGCAGGTGATACTTTAATCGCACTTCCATCTTCAGGTGTTCACTCAAATGGTTTTTCATTAGTTAGAAAGTTACTTTTAGAAAAATTAGGAATGAGCTTAGATGATGATTTCCAAGGGAAAGCTTTAAAAGGTGTTTTATTAGAGCCAACTAGAATTTATGTAAAAGAGTTCAAAGCAAATAAAGAGAATATCAATGCATTAGCTCATATTACAGGTGGTGGTATTACTGAAAACTTACCAAGAGTTTTACCTGATAATTTAAAAGCTATTGTTGATAGAAGTAAAATAAAAGTTTTACCTATTTTTGAATTTATGGGTCAACATGTTGAGCTTGAAGAGATGTATAGAACATTTAATATGGGTGTTGGAATGGTTCTTGTTGTAAGTCCAGATAAAGTTGATGCTGTTTTAGCTTCTACTGATGGATATGTGATTGGTTCTATTGCTGAGGGTGATAAAGGTGTTGAGTTTATTTAATTTAAACCAAATAAACTCAAAAAGGGATGAGTCTTTTGACTTATCCCTTTTTTTATTTTAATACTTATTATTAAACTTCAACTCTATTTCGCCCATTTTTTTTAGCTAGATATAGTTTTTTATCAACTGCTTTATAGGCTTTATCAAAAGATTTAAAATCACCCACATATACAATTCCAAAACTACAAGTAAACTTTGGAATATCTTTTAGTTCAGAACTTTGAAACTCTATGCTGTTTTTTAGTTTATTTGCAATCTCTTTTGCTGTAGATAAGTCAGATTCAAGTAATATTATAAACTCTTCACCACCCCACCTTACTAAAATATCATCTTTTCTAATAATCTTTTTTACAATTTCTGTTAAAGAAATTAATGCCTTATCTCCAATATCATGACCATATTCATCATTGATTTTTTTAAAATAATCTATATCAAACATTATTAGAGATAATTTTTGTTTTAGGCTTGTCATTTGATGAAATTTTATATCAATTATTGAATCAAAATAGTGTCTATTGAAAATATTAGTTAATTTATCATAATTTGCTTTTAGTTCAAGGTCTGTATTCTCTGTTCTTAAAAACTCTATTTCACTTAAATCTATATCCACGCAAAACATTTCAGGGTCAGGTGTTCCCTCTCCTAGCATTATGTGTGAAGAAAAAACTTGTATATAAGATTGGTCTTTTCTTTTAAGTTTTAATTCACCCGCTGGTATTAACTTTCCATTCTCAAACCAATCTTTTATCAAATTTATTGCAGGCTCGTGCATCTCTTCTGGAATTATTAAATCTTCGAGTTTATTCCCAATTGCTTCTTTATAGGTATATCCATAAATAGTTTCACTAGCTTTATTCCAAAATACAACATCTCTATTTTTGTTATATCCTTGAATTGCAACATAAGGAATAGTGTTAATTAGCTCTATAAAACTTCTCTCTTCTCCCATGCTTGAAATTGTTTTACTTCTTTTATACATGATTAAATTATTTATTCTGTTTATTTTTGTTTTTTGTTCTTGGCTAAGATTATCAGAGTCTAATAACTTTAGAATTTCATTGCATTCAAGAATGTGATCTTTTAAATTTTGTTTTATTTTTAATAAATCATCTTTTTTCACAACTGTAAGCCTTTATTGTTAACTTGAAATTTTCATAGTATCATAATTAGTATATATAATGTTTAAAAATTTCTTCAAGTTTAGATAAAATAATTATAGTTTAGTATTTATAAATTGAGGGAAAGTGAAGAATAAATGGTATCCACTTAGAATATGGAAACAGAATGAAATCTTGATTAAGATATCGTTCCCATACTCTTTTTAGATTTAAAACTTATTTAGTTTTTTTAGCTTCTGGTTTTGCTTTTTTTACTGGTTTAGTAACACTTTTTTTAGCTAATTTTTTAGCAGTAGACTTAGCTTTTTTTGGTTTAGTTAATTTTAACTTAACAACTTTTTTAGTGATTTTTTTAGCTAATTTTTTAGCTGGTTTTTTCTTAGCAACTTTTGCTGCTGCTTTCTTAGCTATTTTAGCTACTTTTTTCTCTTTTAATATTTTTGCCATCTTATTTCCTTTGATTTTGTCATAATTACTTATGTTTAATAGTAATATAATATGGTGATTGTATATGAAAAAAGATAAAATGTCAAGGCTTAACTTAAATAGATTTAAAAAGTTGATTATTTGTCATTTAACCATTTAATAATAAATTTTTAGATAGAATTTAACGTTTTACTATAAAGAATGAAAATTAAGGAAAAGAAATGTTATTAACTCCAGGTCCTACTCCTGTACCAGAATTTGTAAGAAAAGCTATGGCTGATGTTACTATTCATCATAGAACTCCAGAATTTGAAGCTATTTTTGAAGAGACTAGAGAGTTACTATTTGAATTATTTGAAATGGATGAAGTTGTAATGCTAGCATCAAGTGGTTCAGGTGCAATGGAAGCTTGCGTAACAAATCTAACACATAAAAAAGCACTTACTGTAAATTCAGGTAAATTCGGTGAGAGATTTGGAAAGATTTGTAAAGCTTTTGATATAGATTATACTGAGATTAAAAATGAATGGGACACTCCTGTTGATGTAGATGGGCTTATTGAAACTATTAAAAATGATAGTGAAATTGATGCTGTTTTTATCCAATTATGCGAAAGTGCGGGTGGATTAAGACATCCTGTAGAAGAGATTGCAAAAAGAGTTAAAGAGCTAAATAAAGAGATAATGATTGTAGCTGATGGTATCACAGCAATTGGTGTTGAAAAAATTGATGCTACAAACATAGACGCTATTATTACAGGTAGCCAAAAAGCACTTATGCTTCCTCCTGGTTTGGCTATTGTTGGATTAAGCAATGCAGCTGTTTCTAAAATTGAGAAAAAACCAAGAGGTTTTTATTTTAACTTAGCAACAGAAATCAAAAAACAAAGAATGAATACAACAGCATGGACAGCTGCTACTACCTTGATTATTGGACTTAAAGAGATTTTATCTTTTATCAAAACAAATGGTGGTTTTGAGAATTTATATATAAAAACAGCACTAAGAGCTAAGGCTACAAGAGAAGCATTAGAAGCAATTGGTTGTACAATATATCCAAAGACTCCAGCAAATGCCATGACTACTGTTTTTACAGAACAAGCACCTGCTATTAGAAAAATATTAAAAACAAAATATAATGTAAATATTGCAGGTGGTCAAGATCATATAAAATCTTCAATATTTAGAATTAATCATATGGGATTAGTAGAAGATTTTGAAGCTTCATGGGCTGTAAATGCAGTTGAATTAGCTTATGATGAATTAGGCTTAAGAACATTTGATGGAACAGCAAATAGAGTTTTTGCACAAACGGCACTAAAAGGTAATTAATGATTTTAGAACATGAAATACCAAAAGGAAGTCGTTTATATTTTGGAAAAACAGCTAAATTAAAAAGAGAATTAGAAAATAGAGTTAGTGAAATTTTATATTCAAAAGATTTTGAAGAGATTATAACTCCAAATTTTTCTTATTCTCAACATCAAGCAATAACTAATAATAAGAAACTAATTACTTTTTCAGATGAAGAAAATAATCAAGTTGCACTTAGAGCTGATTCGACACTTGATGTTGTTAGAATTATTACTAAAAGATTAGGAAGAACAACTACTCACAAAAAGTGGTTTTATGTTCAACCTGTATTCTCATATGCATCTAAAGAGGATTATCAAATTGGATGTGAATGGATTGACCATGATGAGATTAGTGATATCTTAAATCTAACAGCAGAAATTTTAAAAAGTTTAGAAATAGAACCTGTTTTACAATTATCAAATATCAATATACCAAAACTAGTAGCACAAGAGTTAAATATTGATATAGATTTATTTAAAAATGGTGAAATAGCACAACTTTTTGAGATGAATATTTCATGGCTAACAAGTTTAATAAAAGTTAAAAATATAGAAGATTTAAAAGCAACATTAGCTTTAGTACCAGAGCTTATAAAAAAAGAGTTAGAAAAACTTTTAAAAACAGCAATGGAAGTAGAGTATAAAAACTTAGTTATAGCGCCACTTTATCATGGAAGTTTAAAATATTATGATGATGTTTATTTTAGAGTTATTCATAAAAACTTAACAGTATCAAAAGGTGGTAAATATAGTGCAGAGGGTATAAGCTCACTAGGTTTTGCACTTTATACAGATAGCTTATTAAAAATTTTAGAGGATTAATAGATAATGAAAGCAGATTTAATAGTTGGGATTCAATGGGGTGATGAAGGTAAAGGTAAGATGGTTGACATGCTTGCCCAAAATTATGATATGGTTTGTAGAAGTCAAGGTGGACACAATGCAGGACATACAATTTGGGTAAATGGTGTAAGATATGCTTTACACTTGATTCCATCAGGTGTTTTAAATCCAAATGCCATAAACATAATAGGTAATGGTGTTGTTTTATCTCCTGAATCAATTATAAAAGAGATGGAGCAGTTTGATAATTTAGAGGGAAGATTATTTATTTCTGATAAAGCACATTTAAACTTACCATATCATGCATTAATTGACCAAGCAAAAGAGAGATTAAAAGGTGCAAAAGCAATAGGAACAACAGGAAAAGGTATTGGACCTGCTTATGCTGAAAAGATTTCTAGAACAGGATTTAGAGTAGGGGAACTTTTAAACCCAGCTAAATTAACTGAAAATATTTTAGAGTACTTTACACAAAATAGAGCTATCTTTGATGTACTTGAAATAGCTACTCCATCAAAAGATGAATTAACAAAAACTATAGAAGAGTATAAAGCCAAGTTATCACCTTTTATTGCAAATACAACTAATATGGTTTGGGAAGCACTTGATAATAATAAAAAAATATTATTAGAGGGAGCTCAAGGAACTCTACTTGATATTGACCATGGAACATATCCATATGTAACATCTTCTAGTACAGTTAGTGCAGGAGCTTGTACAGGTTTAGGAATTAGTCCTAAAGATATAGGTATTGTAACAGGTATTGTAAAAGCTTATTGTACAAGAGTTGGAAATGGTCCTTTCCCATCTGAAGATTTTGGTGTTGATGGTGACACTATGGCTACTGTTGGAAAAGAAGTAGGAACTACAACAGGAAGAAAAAGAAGATGTGGTTGGTTTGATGCAGTTGCTGTTAAACATGCAAGTAGATTAAATGGTTGTGACCAATTATCACTTATGAAACTTGATGTTTTAGATGGGTTTGAAAAAATCAAGATTTGTAAAGCTTATGAAGTAAATGGAGAAACAGTTACATATATGCCTACAAACTTAGATGATGCAAAACCAATCTATGAAGAGATTGCTGGATGGGATAGTGTAGTTGGATGTAGAGATTATGCAAATTTACCTGAAAATGCAAAAAAATATATTGAGAGAATTGAAGAATTAACTGGAGTAAAAGTAGGAATAATTTCTACATCACCAGAGAGAGATGATACTATAATTAGAGGATAACAAGATGAAAATGAAGTTACATCATACACCTTACATATCAAGACGAATCTCTAGAGATTTAGTTAATTGTGATTTTGTAGAGATAAGAAAAACTAGAGATGAAATCACAGCTGAAATCGAAAAAATTTTAGATGCAGATATTGAAAAAGAGCATGATTTAGATGAAAAGGTTGATGAAATACTAGCTGAACAAGCAGAAGAAATAGAGTTTTTAAATGCAGATTATAGACAACTATTTTGGATGACTAAAAAAAGATTAGCAAATGAGTTTGGTGTTATATTAAACAATGAAGATAGATTTTCAGATATTGCACACCAACTTATGGATTTTTTATGGGAAGAGGATTACATTCATTACACAGTATCTGATAATAAGATTAAAAATGTAATTTCTGACTCAATAAGTGATTTTATCAAAGGTTTTGAAAAAGCAGATGATGCAGTTTTTGAGAAAATTAAAAACTATAAAAGAAAGTTAATTCCAGGAACTGAAGAGTACGATATTGTTTATCATAGATTATATGAAGAAGAATTAATAAAAAGAGGATTAATGTAATATGCAAAAAGTTTGGATATATTTAGAAAATGGGACATATTTAGAGGCAAATTCATTTGGAGCATCTGGAACGACTGTTGGAGAAATAGTTTTTAACACATCATTAACAGGTTATCAAGAGATAATTACAGATCCAAGTTATGCAGGACAGTTTGTAACTTTTACAATGCCAGAAATTGGAAATATAGGTGTAAATGAAAATGATATGGAGAGTTCAACGGCATACTGTAAAGGTATTTTAGTTAGAAATTATCATCATGAATACTCAAACTATAGAGCAGAGGGTGATTTAGATTCTTTATTAAAAAAACACAATGTTGTAGGTATTAAAGATATTGATACTAGATTTTTAACAAAAATGTTAAGAGATGAGGGAGCTATGATGATGATAGCTTCAACAGAAATCTCTAATAAAGAAGAGTTAGCAAAAAAATTAGCTGAATCTCCAAGAATTGAAGATATTAATTATATAGAACAAGTATCTACAAAAGAGCCATATATTCATAAAAAAGGTGCTTGGAATCATCAAAAACTAAAATACAACAAAGCTGTTATGAGTGATAAAAGAATTGTTGTTGTTGATTTTGGTGTTAAAAGAAATATTTTAAATGAACTTGTAGAATCAGGATTAGAAGTTGAAGTTGTACCATCAACATTTAATGCAGATGATTTAATCAAAAGATTTGAAAATAAAGAGATAGGTGGGATTTTCTTATCTAATGGACCAGGTGACCCTTTAACTCTAACAAAAGAGAAAGAACAAGTACAAAAACTAATAGTAGCTGGTATCCCAATGTTTGCTATTTGTTTAGGACACCAAATGCTTTCTATCGCCCATGGATACGATACTTATAAACTAAAATTTGGTCAACATGGTGGTAACCATCCAGTTGCTAGTAATGGTATAGTAGAAATAACAGCACAAAATCATAACTATAATGTTCCTGATAATATTATAGAAATTGCTGAAATTACTCATATCAATTTATTTGATAATACAATTGAGGGTGTTAAATACAAAGATAAACCAATCTTCTCAGTACAACACCACCCAGAAGCAAGCCCAGGACCACATGAGTCTAAATATATCTTCAAACAATTTGCTGATATTGTAAGATAAGTTATCTTATTTTCGCAATTTCTCTTTTGAAATTCAAAGTTTGTTCGTCGCATACTTAATGTATGCTCCTCTCAAACTTTGAATTCCACCTTGACCTTACAAAAAACAATAATTTCTTTTAATTATCAATTCTAAAAATAAATGTAAATCTCTTTAAAACTTATATTGACATTTTGTAAAAAGTACTGTCATAAATATTTTAATAAAATTTTAAAAGTAATATAGTTATAAATTTATAATTTATTAAATATATTTTAATTTCTTTTTTAGGAGTAATATAGTAAATTATCATAGTTAAAAAATGAAAGGTAGAATATGAAAAAGCAATTATATAGTTTGTGTTTAATCTCTTTATTTGGATTATCTATTTCTGGTTGTAATAAAGCTTCTCATGATGTTGAGCCAACGTATGTAAGTCAATATAAATATGAAAAAAAATCTTGTGAAAGTCTAAAAAGAGAATTAGAATACATTCAAGAGAGAGCAAATATTATGATGAAAAGAGTTGATGATAGAAAAGATAGTCAAGATACTAAACTAGCATTTGGTTGGTTGTTTTGGCCATCATACTTAATAATCGATGACAACTCCTCTGAATCACAAGAATTATCAAAATTAAAAGGTGAATACAATGCAATAAATAGAGTTATTGATGAAAAAAATTGTAAAGAGGAAGTTAAAAATGAAAAAACTAAGTAATGGAATATTAATAATTATAGCTACATATTTTTTTACGGGTTGTGCACACAAAATTAGTATAACTCCTAAAGTAGATGAAATAATGTTAATTGAACCAAATAATAAATCGAATGTTAATGCTGCATATTTTATATCTCAAGAAGATAGAGTTAAACTAATAATTACACCTGGTGGTGGTGGCGATAATGTTGAATATGCTCCTTACGGAGATACAGAAACAGCATTTAGACTAGTTTTAACAAAATTTTTTAATAAGGTATATTCATTAGATTC